>DASXLG010000021.1 GCA_036496425.1 Terriglobia bacterium
CTGGCCCTGCCACGTCGTTCTGGTCGATTGTTTACATGAGAGCCGGATGCGGGAGATCTGCATGTCCGGTTCGACGAGGGGCGAGTGAGTCGGCCTCTGGCTTCGCTCACTCGCCTACTCTACCGTCATCTGCGGCTAAAATCTCTACTTGGGCGCCGACTCTCCGCGCAGGAAAATCAACTGGCTCGAATTCAGTGTTCCCCTGAAACCGAGGACGCCTACAGCGCCGGTAGCTGAGATCTGCAGGTTGCCGTTGTCATGGGGCAGGGACAGCGGGATGAATTGCCGTAAGAGCTGTACCGTTCCATTGTTTGCGGCGAGCGTGAATGACGTAGTACCCAGCGCCGTTCCTGTCGTGGATGTGAGCGTAAGAGTAACAGTTACGGCGGCAGCCGTCGCGTTTACGACCGCGATACCGGTGTAGGTGTTGGTCGTTTCACCTGTCGGAGTCATGTAGAACTGAGTCCCGGGATTTGCCACGAGGGGAACTCCGGTGGCTAGTGCACCCGTTAAAAAGCGGACCAGCCCGTATACCGCCGGAGCCACGCCGAATAATGTATTGGTGGTTGACTGCGACGACACTGTGAAATAGCCCTCCGTTACAGAACCGGCCGACGACGACGTCCCGAAAAGCGCGTTGAACTCGAAATCCTGGCGTTGCCCCGGCGCGAGCGTAAGAATGACCGGTTTGGAGCTCAACGCGGAACCGGCCAGAGTATATGCAGTTAACGAGACGCTGGCCGGAGTCGCGCTGCTCGTTGAGTTGACCATCGTTACGACCGTATCGTATCCAGCGCCGAACACAAAGTATGGAAAGGTCGTGGCGGAGGCCACCGGCGCGAGCGAAGTTGTCTCTTCCGGTTGGCTGTTCGGATTGTTCAGCAAAACCGTACGCACGGCTCCCGAGGCAACGATGGAAATGGTTCCCGAAAGCGGAAGACTCGTACCTGGAAACAGACTCGTGAAGGATTGACGCAATGCGCCGTGCGATTTAACTGTCGGGTTTGCGGTGGCCAGCTGGGCTCCCAACAATGAAAGAAGAACCACCTGGGCGCTGACGTCGGAACCTGTAGGGTTCTCCATCGTGAGCATCGGGACATCGGCGCTCGTCCGCGAATCGAACGGCAGAAAGGTTTTGGAAGAATCCAGCGGAGACGCGATTCCAAATTGGGTGCTGCCGATCGTCGCAATGCTATTTGCAACGAGGTGATTCGATGAGGTCAATTCCACCGCCGCTATTCCGGCAGCTGAAGCGCCGCTTCCGAAAATGTCCGTCAGGGCCAGGGAATTGGTCTGCTGCCCCGTCAGATTGAGCGTCACCTGATTGGATGCGATGTTCGCCAGCGTGCCGTCCTCGGCTCGAGCCACTGCGGTGATTGCAGCAGTGCCGCTGTCGGTGTTTGCAATGGTCAACACGTCGGCATTGACAGCGGAAGGAACAGGAAAGAAAAGGTTCGAGACAATCACCGGGGCCGTCGGCACAGTTGGAGCCGGTGGCGTGAATGAGGCCATGTAACGCGGAATGGCGGTTGAGGGGAATTGCGTGTTCGGCACAGCCGCTCCAATGGGTCCCAACGAGGCCTGAACCAGGGCGCTGCCTGATCCGACGGTTCCTGTTATGCCGACCATTGGCATGATCGAGAATTGATCCAGTATCGCCTGGCTCGGTGCGGCGGCATTGTACTCGTAGATGACCTGGTTCGAAGTCGACTGATTTGTGATCGTCAAGGGACCACCGCCAATAATCACGTTTGCGCCCGTCCCCGAGTCGCTCCCGATAGGACTTGGAAATGTAAGCGAGATACCATCCGGCAGTCCGGTGACCTGAAAAACGATCTGGGTCTTGTTCGTCTGGCCCAGAACTCCCACAGTGCTCGAAAAAGCGCCCAAAAACGTTTCACCAACCACATAGGTGCCGGGAGTCGACACGATCGTGTTGTTCGCGATGAGAAGCGTCGAGCCACCGTTATTCGTTATGGAAACGCCGCTTGCAATCCCGCGCACCACCGGAACTGAGTTCTGCCCGGCCACAATCAGGTTACCGGATGCCGAGATTGCCGCATTCAGCGTCGTAAACGCCGCTCCTACTGCCGAAATTCGCAAGCCGGACAGCGTAACGGTGGATCCCGCGCCTGCACCCGCCGGTATGCCGATAATCACATCACCGGCACTCGGAATCACCGCCGACAGCGTTGCGGCCGCCAATCCGCCTGTGCCCACCAGGGCGACGCCACTAATGTCTGTAAACGCGATGTTTGGAATGAAGAACTCGATCGTACCGGACTGAGTGGTTCCGGACTGGACAAAAAATGTGACGGGACCCAGGAGCTCGGTGTATCCCAGGCTATTCAGTACGGAAGTCGATCCGGCGACACCAAACGTGGCCTGGGCTTCTGCCGAATGGACATTGACGACGAAAAAAAAGAGTGCTGTCAGCACTCCGCACGAAACAAAGCTTAAAACTTTCGACTTGTTACGCATTCAGAACCTCTTGAAACAAAACGTGCCATAGCTCAAAGCCCGGCTCGCTGGTGGAGATCAAAGAGCAAGGATTCCTTCAGAAAGATGGAAACCCGCGTGTGGCGTGGATTCTATAGAGTGTCGATACGGAAGTTCAAGTTACAAATTGTTGCAACTGATTGTTATGGTGTGAGTTGTTTTTGCAGAGCGTGCATTATTTACCCACGCCCGTCAGTCATGGATGAGCTTCTTGATCTCTTTCAGCTTGGATTTCAATTCGTCCGTTGCCGCATCGGCATCGCTATGCGTCATCAGGACGTGAGGAGTTATAAGAACAATAACTTCGCTGCGGCTCTTTGCATTCGAGGTGTTTCCAAGCAGGGGACCGATGCCGGGAATCCGTCCGATCAGGGGAATACGGTTACGTTCGAGATCTGTACTTTCGCGAATAAAACCGCCGAGCGCAATGGTTTGGCCGTTTTCAACAACAATAGTTGAAGTAACGGACGACTTGGCAATGGCGGGAGCAACGATCGCGGAAACGGTATTGGCGCCGGCGGAACTGATTTCCTGGGTGATGTCCATGGTGACATTGCCGCTCTCGTTGATCTGCGGTTTAACCGTCAGAATGACCCCTGTTTCCTCGTATTGGATGGTTTGAGCGAAGAGGTTTGTACCTCCCGTTTGAACTGGAGTAACGGACGATGAGGTCGGCACCGGAACCTCAGTCCCCACTTCAAATTGTGCCTGGGCATTGTCCGACACCAATAGGGACGGCGCGGAAAGCGTTTTCACTCTCGATCGATTATCGGAGGCGTTGAGAAAGGCATCCAGCTCCCGCGTCCGGCCGATGAATCCAAACGTCTGTGCAAGGAACGAAGGAGGCGAACCCTGAAACGATGCCGTTGTTTGCGCCGGCTGCAGTGTTCCGCGGGTCTGCAAAGCCGCCGTAACACCGAACGAGAGAGTATCATCGAGATCGACCTGATAGACCTGAGCATCGATGAGGACCTGGCGGCGCAAGACATCCAGCTGCTCGAGCGTTCGCTCAACCTCCGCATATTCCTGCTGAGTCGCCTGTACGACCAGCATGTTGTGGGTTTCGTCGGCGATAATCCGGATTGTCGTTGCCGGGGTCAGCGGTACACCGCCCGCCGTACCGCCCACTCCGGCCGTTGGTTGCGGCAATACCTGCCCCGCTGCCTGCGGCGGATATCCTGCAGCCTGCTGTTGCAGCGTGCCGGCGTTCCCCGGAATCCCCCCCGGTCCAACGGCAGGTTGCGCCGCCAGCGTGGATCTCAAGCCATAGAGTTCCGCCAGCACTTTCTGCAGGTCCGAGGCCTTGGAGTTTTTAACCTTATAAACCCAATTCCGGTTGCCCGCTGTCACGGTGGGTTGATCCAGCTGATTCAGCCAACGCTCCACTTCAGGAAATACGTCGGCATTCGGTGTCACTACCAATATGGAATTGAGACGGTCGATGGCAATGAAACGGACCGCACTTTGTTTTTCGGACAGTCCATAACCGGCAAAAATCGTTCGCAGATCTTCAATGACGTCCCGGGCGCGATTGTTTTTGACCTGTAGAAGGCGAACACGATCTCCCTGAAACGTTGCCGTATCGAATTCGTCGACGATCTGCAGCAGCCTTCGAACATTACTCCGGCGGTCCGTGAGCAGGATGATATTGCCGGTATCGTGGACAACAATGTTGCCGGCATCGGTCAGGTACGGCATCAGGACCTTCGACATTTCCGACGCGGCAACGAATTTCATGCGAATGATCTGCATGACGACCTGATCATCCGGTGCAGTAGTGGTCCGCTGGTCCAGCACTTCGATGGGCTGCCGAACCGCCGTGTTTGCCGGAACGATCTGGTAGAAGTTGCCGCTCTTGATCATCGTGGCGCCGTTGACTTTCAAAATGCTCTCCAGGATGGGAAGCAGGTCGGAGCGCTTGAGCGTTTCTGAAGTATTGATGTCGACTGTCCCTTTTACCGCAGGATCGATGATGTAGTTCAGGCCCAGTTCACTGCCGATGATCTGAATGACTTGCCGGATATCCTGATTCACCAGATGCAGCGCGACATTGGCGGCCGCATCGTTTTGGGCCGGCGGGGCCGGCGGTTGAGGCGCCTGGCCGAGAAGAATCGTAGAGAAAATGACTAAGACAACAGTAATTTGCTGGAACTTGCTCATTGTGAAGGGTCGTCTATGATGTTGTCGCCGAAGGGAGTATGAACAAGGATTTTCCTCTTGCCCGTCGGCGACGTCGTTATCGGTTGAGGCGCAAAGGGGTTTGAAGCTGGTGCCGGAGTGGCTGTGACAGGCGCCGCTACCGGCCCGACTGTCACGACCGGCGCGGGCGCCGCCCCAGAGCCTCCCGTCTTCCCGTAATCCCGGGCAACCTGGGCGGTCGGATCATCGATGTTCAAGGTTTCTTTCACCTCGTCCCACTGGACGGTTACCGTCTTCTCCCGAATCTCCACGACCGTCCAGCCATCAAAAACCTCGCCGGCGCGCACCGGGCGTGCGAATCGCGACTGAGCGTCGGCGGGCGCGAGCATCGCCAAAAGGTTCTTTCCGAGCATGATGGTCCCATAGAGAAGCGGCTTTGGCTTCTTGGGCTGTTGCACAGCCGGAGCTGTTGCCACAATAGCCACATCGTTCCGGTCGAAACTGAAAGGGTCGTGGGCGGCAATTTCCGGCCAGTCTTGCCTGGCCGGAGCATTGCCGGTGTTCACCGGCTTAAGGAGAGGCTTGCCGGATTCCGGTTGTATGCGGCTGACCTGATGATTTGCCGAAAAGGCCTGGGTGTCGCGGCGGAGGCGCACAACGCCAAAAACGACGAGACCTAGCAAGACAATATCCAGAAGCAGCAAGCGTCTGGACATTACTTCACCTTCTCTTCCGTAACCAGAAGCGCGATCCCGACGATCGTCAGATTCGCCCGCAGCGTCTTTTTCAGTTCTCCCAGTTTAGGAGCGTCGTAGGCAGGCTGTACGGGATCGATTTGAGCGTTACGCACATTCACAATCTTTGCGGAATTGCGCAGCTGATTCAGAAACGCGACCAGCTGGTTCGGTGTCGCTTCAAACGCCGTCTGCATTGTCAGTTCGCCCGTGAGTTCATCCACCTTTTTAGGCGGAGTCGTCGATCGTTGCGTGAGATCGATGCCGACGGTCTTCGCGCCGTCTTCGACCGTCCGCTGCAGTTCAGCCGCGCCTGCGGCATCGTTGGTGAAAAAATGCGTCTTCAGCTCGTCGAGCTTCTTTCGAACATCGGTTTTCAGCGCCTCGTAGTTGCCCCGGTGGGAAAGCTCGCGCCGGTACTTTCTCAATTCTTCTGTTTTGTCGGACGACGTGCTCGATGCGCCGCGCAACTGATCGTAAAAGGGTAACAAGCCCTGCGACGTGATGAGATAGATCGCGACGGAGACGCCCAGGATGATCAATGCGCGGCGGTTGCGCTGGCTCCCTGTTGCGGTCATGGGCGGCCTTTCACCGACATTGTCAGGGCAAACCGGTCTTTGCCGGTCGCATCGCGCGTGATCGGCGCGCCAAACTGGACATCCGTGAACACCATGCTCTTTGCAAGCGCGCCTTGAACATTGAGTGCCGAGGCGGATACACCGGAGACGGTGATCGTTTCGTTCTGGTATCGATACGAGACGATAAACGTATCGGGAGGCAATGCTGTCGCCAGCGTGCTCAACGCTTTCAGGTTTTCATCGCGGCTGGTTGCGTATTTCTGCAGCTGGTCGAATCGTTTGGTCACTGCATTCAATTCAGACTCTTCACGAACCAGGCTCTTGACGTCCGGCTCGAGCCGGGTAATTTCGTGCTGGATTTGGGATGCATAGACCCGCTGCTGGTACGGTTCTCTGAAGAAAAATGCGATCGCCAGGACGACGAGACAAGCAGCGAGAGCATAACTTGCAACCAGCTGCGCCTTTGCCGACCGGCGGCGCAGCCGGGGCGGTATCACGTTGACGTCGTAGCCTTCGAGTGTGGCTCCGCTGAGCGGCGCGCTACATGACTCGAAAAGTTGCAGCCACGGATCGAGAATCGACTTCGGGATGATCACGACCGTGATGGTGAGCCACTTGGATTTTTCGGCCGGCCGTTCGACGAGGTGGTCCCAGTAGACTTCCTGTTCCGGCCAGGACGAAATCCCTTCGATCTGGAGGGTCAACGCCGATTTCAAATCCTGCTGCACGTCTACCGGCAGTTGTAATTGGCGGACGATGCCGTGATCCCGGGCGAGGGAGAGGAAACAGCGATTGGCATTCTTTCCCAGGAGAGTTTTGAGCTGCGTGCCCTTGTCGTCACCGGCAATGGCCGCCGCCTTGACGACCCTTTCCTTGGACAACATCGAGCGCTGGACCAGCTTAAGCGACAGATCGGCGGGGCCGGCTTCGATGCGCCACAATGTTTCAGGCATTCTCATCGTGAATACAGACGCGGGAGGACGCAAAAAAGACGAGAAGAAACCTTACTTCCAGTTTTTGACGTCTGCGCCGTCGCCGTCGCCACCCTCCTGGCCGTCGGCGCCATAGGAGAACAGGTCAAAATCGCCATGCTGGCCGGGGCAGCGATAAATATAGGCATGTCCCCAGGGATCGGGAGGGACGTCTTTTTTCAGGTAAGGCCCATCCCAGTTCTCGAGACCGGAAGGCTTGACCCGCAGAGCGTCGAGCCCCTCGGCGGTAGTCGGGTAGCGGCCGACGTCCAGGCGGAACAGATCAAGAGTGCTTTCAAATTCCGAGATCTGTTCCTTTGCAGTTGCCTGGTGGGCCTTTTCGACATTTCGAAACAGCCTGGAGCCCACAAGGGTGGCAAACATGGCAATGATCACCATGACCACCAGCAACTCGATCAAAGTGATACCTCGATCTCTTTTTTGAATTGCTTCACTCATATTTAAAATCCCACTGCATCGTTGATGCTGAAAATAGCCATGAGCATCGAAAGTATAACCGTCCCGATGATGACACCCATCACCAGAATAACTACCGGTTCGAAAACGGACGTCAGTGCTTTTACAGAGGTCCGGACGTCCTTGTCGTAGGCATCCGCGATCTGAAGCAGCATGGTATCTATATGGCCCGTTTCTTCGCCGACCTCCACCAGGTGCACCGCCAGATCCGGGAAGACACCGGTTTCCTTCATGGGCCGCGCGACACCCTCACCACGCTTGGCGCCGTCCGCGATCTTCGAAATCGCTTCGCTGACGATCTGATTCCGGACGATCTGTTGCACAATCCGGACCGCCGAAATCAAAGGAACCGCGCTGGCCGTCAGGGTCCCGAGCGTTCTCGCGAACCGCGCCACTTCGATCTTGAGGATTGTCGGTCCCAGCAGAGGTATCCGGATTCGGATCGCATCCCATTGTCTGCTGCCTGCCGGACTACGCATCCATGTGCGAACGCCTAAGACAGACAACGCCAGGGCGGCGGCAACAACCCACCAATAGGAACGGGTCACTTCGGAAAACCACATCAAAGCCAGAATGCCCGCAGGTATTGCCGCCCCGGCATCGGCAAAGATCGTGCTGAATTTGGGAATTACGAAGTAGAGCAGAATTCCGATCGACCCGACTCCGACGGAAGCAAGCAGACAGGGATAGATCAGAGAACTGACCAGATAGCCCCGCATCTCGTCCGCCGCCTGTTCGAATTCCACAAGCCGGGCCAGAATCGGATCCAATACGCCGCCGGCTTCTCCGGCGCGGATCATGTTCACGTAGAGGCGCGAGAACTGTTTGGGATGCGCGGCAAGCGCTTCGGCGAGTGACTTTCCGCCCTTGATCTGTTTGAGGACGCTTTCAACCACAGTCCTGAGGGCTGGTTTCTGCGCCGTGTCCGCCGTGATGCTCAGTACGCGATCGAGCGGCAGCCCGGCGTGAATGAGCGTCGCGAGCTGTTCGGTGAAAAACAGAATATCGCGGCGGGAAATCCCGCGGAGCTGGATTTTCGGCAGCCCGGAGGAGCGGCTTTGAAATGGTGGATCGACGGTAACGGGAATCAGGCCCATGGCCTCCAGTTGCGAAACAGCCGATCGCTTATCCGCCGCTTCGAGCCTGCCTTCGGAGAATTTGCCCTGAGCCGAAACCGCTTTATAGAGAAACGTCATATTCCATCAGCTCAATCTGCGTCATCTGCGGCTCAGACTTCCTGCGTAACACGCAGCACTTCATCGGCAGTCGTGATTCCCGCCAGAACCTTATTCCAGCCGTCTTCCTTCAGAGTGCGCATACCGGACTTGATGGCCTGCGCCTTCAAAACCGTCGAATCCGTTTTGGTGACGATCATCCGTCTCAGCTCTTCATCGATATCCAGCAATTCGTAGATGCCGAGGCGGCCCTGGTATCCGGAGTGACCGCACCTGGCGCAACCGCGGCCGCGCTTGAGTTCGATCGTTTTGCCGAGCCCGGCGGTTGGGAAACCCGCGTCCTCGAGAGTCGCGGCGGGCGTAAGCACGGCCTCGCTGCACTCCCTGCAGTTCACCCGCACCAGGCGCTGCGCGAGAATCCCGATCAACGACGACGCCAGAAGGTAATCTTCCACGCCCATATCCACAAGGCGTGTGATCGCGCTCGGAGCATCATTCGTGTGCAGCGTGCTGAAGACCAGATGGCCCGTCAATGCGGACCGGATCGCGATTTCCGCGGTTTCCAGGTCGCGGATTTCTCCGATCATGATCACGTCCGGGTCCTGCCGCACGATGTGGCGCAAGCCGGTGCCGAATGTCAGACCGATTTGCGGATTCGCCTGAATCTGATTGATCCCGTCCATCTGGTATTCGACGGGATCCTCGATCGTAATAATCTTGCGATCGGGGATATTGATGCGCTTCAAAGCGCTGTAGAGCGTCGTTGTTTTGCCGCTGCCGGTGGGGCCCGTCACCAGGAAGATGCCGTGCGGCTTGGACGTCATCTCGCAGATCTTGTCGTATGAGTTTTCGGGAAATCCAAGCCGGCGCAGATCGATCAACGAGGAATTGGATTGATCGAGAATACGCATGACGACGCTTTCGCCATACATTGTCGGCAGGGTCGACACGCGCAAATCGATTTCCCTGCCGAGGACCTTGAGTTTGATGCGGCCGTCCTGGGGAAGCCGCCGTTCGGCGATGTTCAGCTTCGCCATCAGCTTGATACGGGAGATGATCGCAGCCCGAAGCTGATTTGGCGGCGGATCGATATTGTGAAGGACACCGTCGACGCGATAGCGCAGCCGGAGATCTCGCTCGAATGGTTCGATATGAATATCACTCGCACGCGACTCGACGGCACGGGAAATGATGAGATTCACCATCCGGATGACGGGCACTTCTGAGGCGAGGTCTCGAAGGTGTTCGATGTTATCTTCGTCGGCCGCCGAAGCGCCCTCGCCGATCGTCTCAATCAGCTTTTCTCCACCGGCATCGTCTCCGCCGTAGAGCTTTTCGAGCTGCTGAGTGATTTCCGATTCGGATCCAAGATTGAGATTCAATCGGAATCCGGTCCGGAGTTTCACGGCCGACTGGGTTTCCAGATCCAGCGGATCGGCCATCACGATCGACAGCTGGTCGGACTCGATGTGAACCGGAATGGTGTGAAAAGCGCGCAGAAAGCGATAAGGCAGGCGGGTCGCTTCGAGGGGAACGGCAGGGTAGTCACCCTGAAACAACGGAACCTGGAGCTGCTCGCTTAGAACACTGAGTACGTCACGCTCGGCGACGTACCCCAAGTCGATCAGAATCCGCCCGAGCTTGTCTTTCCGCTCCTGCTGCAACGCCAGTGCATTCTTCAAATCTTCTTCGGAAATGAGGCCGCGGTCGCGCAGCATCTCGCCGAGCAGCTTTTTTTCCGTGGCGGCCGCTTCCATTAAAACTCTCGAACGATAACCTGCGTCGGATCCTGTTTCTTGAGGGTAAAAAGAATCTGGCTGGGAAGATCCGGAACGTCGGCCGGGTTGGAGTTGAGCAGATAAAGCACAACCGTGACACTTTCATTCGGGCCGATGGACTGCATTGCGCCGCTCTTCTTCAACAACGCTTCGATTTTCTGCGTAATCTGCGTGCGCCGTTCGTTGAATGTCTTACGGACCTGTTCCGGAGTAGCGGGACTGCTGAACGGACTTCTGGTCGGCCCGAGCGCCGCTTCAAGCGTAATGACCGCGCCATAACCGTCCAGGTATGTGGCCTTCGGAAGATCGACATAGCTTCGTCCTGGGACGACAGAACTTACCGCGTCCCCGATCGCTTCCCGCAAGCCGCGCGCTTCCTTTTTGAAGCTGTCCATTTGAGCCTTATCCACTTCGGCAAAAGCCGTGGTAGTGAACAACAGCAGAAAGCAGACGATGAGTTTCTTCATAAAGTTAATTCCTTACCCGGGGCGCCGTGAGCGCCGCGAGTTGCTGAATATCCGAAGAGTTGGTGATGTTTTCACGTTCGGCTGCCCGCTGGTCTGCCTCGATCAAGTCCATTTCGCCGCGAACCCGCTGAATCTCTTTGACGAGTTGTTGATAGTCCGCTTGCTGGGGCGGCGCCTGAGGCCTTGGCGTAAACGTCACCACGGCAAATGCCACCGCTGCCGACGCCGTCATCGGACCCAGCCAGCGCCAGAGCCACCCTGCAGCCCGGGGCTTCTCGAATTCGAACCGGACCCGGTGCGGGGGCTCGATGTCCGGGGAGGATTTAAGCATCCTGTACGTCGATTCAAAGTGCTCCACTTTGGCGGACGGATCTTCAAAAAGGTTGTTTAAATCGGACATGGCTAATCTCCCCCCAATATCAATCTCAATTTCTCAAATCCCATATACAACCGCGATTTCACGGTCGAGACCGGCGCATCCTGGATGGCGGCGATCTCCTCGAACTTCAGGTCTTGATAGACCTTCAGGACCACGACTTCGCGCTGATCCTCGGGCAACTGCTGCAAAGCTTTCTCCACGGCGAGCCGGTTTTCGACGGAAGGCTTGGATGCCCGCGTTTCCGGCGCCAACTCCACAAATGTTTTGCCCTGGTCCTTCCTCAGCTTGGAAAAACATGTGTTGTGAGCAATCCGGTACAGCCAGGACGAGAATCGGTCCCTGTCCTTTAGAGTCCCCAGCTCCCGGTAGGCCTTCATGAACGAGTCCTGGCACAGGTCCATGGCCTCGTCCCGATCCCCGATCATCCGTAAGATGAAGTTGTAGATCGGTTTTTCCCACTCTCGGACCAGGAGATTGAAGGCCTCCGCGTCACCGTTGAGAACTCGCTCGACGATCTTCCGATCATCGACCGGCTTTAAGCCGCTCAGTTTCAAACTGCGTCCTCACAATCTAAGACTCTGGGAAAGCGTAAAAAGACGAAGACTATCAATTCTGGTCGGATAAAACGCGGAACGGGTGCCGCAGGAACTGGAGGCCAAAGGAGACCAGGCTGAGGAAGTTCTTCCAATCGATTGCCGTGACCTGACGGAATGCTACGAGAAGAACCATATATATGGGGCAGAAAATAGCGAAATCCGTCGAAATTTTGATTGGAATCATATACCGGACGATTTCCCAGGCGGCGGGCAGAGGCGCCAGCTGATGAAAGCCCGTAACCGCCAGCGCCGCAAAAACACCGGCCGCGATCGGCCGAAGGTAAACATCTTCAAACACCGTGCGGAAGGAGTTTTCAACGTAATTGCGGTGAAATGCGACGAGCAGATACCCGGTTGCTGCGAGGAACGCAATGCAGGTGCCCGCCGCCGCTCCGGCCGCGCCAAAGCGTTGGACCAGGAGCAGTCCTAAAACCGGTGTCAGGATCGCCAGCAGAACGGTTCCCCGCATATCGAACTCCGGTCTTCCGATTCCCGCGCCGGTCTGGCTGGCCGGTCCGCCAAGGATGTTGGCGGCGTAACCGATCGCCAGAATCTGGACCAGAATGACGGAGCTTTCGAAGCCCTTACCCAACCAGAGGGTTAACAGCGCTCGCGCTTCGACGGTCAGGAATGCGGCCATGGCTATCGTCAACATGGCCACATATTTCGAAGACAGCAGGTACGTCTGGAGAATCCTGTCGCGATCCTTGCGCGCCCGCAGTTCCGACGTCGCCGGTATCAGCGCCGAAATCATCACCAGCGGGACGGCGCGCATGAACAGTGTCAGCCGGGAGGCAACTTCATAAAATGAAACGGCAGCCGTACCGAGGAAACGCGAAATAATCAGCTTCGGCACCTGGAAGGAAACGATCCCGCCGACGCTGCTGACTTGCATCTTCATTCCATACGCCAACATGCTGCGCAATAGCTTCGAATCGAACCCGGCGCTCAAGCCGACTTCAGGCATAGCCCGCCGAACCGCCCAGCAGGTCACGGCGACGGCGATACAGGCATTGAGCAGCGCATTGGAGGCCAGTCCCAGTATTCCCCATCCCGCCCGCAGAAAGAAAACCGTGCCGGCCGCATTCAGGATGCTGAGCCGGATCTCCAGCGAATTGGACTTATCCATCCGTTGAATGCCTTTGAAAACGGATAAGACCATCGCGGAAATGTTTGAAATCGCGGATGCGAGCAGGACGAGAAGATAGGCGGTCGAGGCCGCGGAGGATATGTGGAACATCTGAAACAGCGGCCGCTCGAGCAAGAGACCGATGGAGACCAGGCCGATTCCGAACAGGCCGTAAAAGAACAATCCACATATCAGGACGCGGCTCATGCTGTCGTAGTCTTCGTAGGTGTAGTACTCGGAGATGTACTTCATGAATACGCCGCCGAGATCGAACAGTGGAACCTGGCCGGGGTTGAATGCGCTGATAAAGATCGTCATCAGCACCCAGGTCCCGAAGTCGCCTACGTCCAGGCGCGACAGGATATAAGGCGTCAGCAGAAGGGTGAGAACAAAGCTCCAGCAGCGTCCCAGAAAATTGAAGAAGGTATTGGTGACGAGCTTCTTGGAAAAATCTCCGAGGAAGGTAACGTTCCCATCCATTGGTTCAGACCGCGTCCTATCGGGCTTGTCTAAACGTTTTGGGGTCCGTCATCGCAAGGCGGTGTACCTGCTGCGTCTTGAACTGCAGTACGCCGTTACCGTTTGAATCGTGGCGTACCTCGTTTGCGTAGTGCGTGTAACCGAGGAAGAAGTGATAGCGGAGCGCCCAGTAAAAGTGCGTATCGAGAAGAGACGATACGCGGCCGGTTCCGCGCCGTTCTTCCCAAAGAAGCAAACCTCTGGTTAAAGGATTGGTTGCCGTAGAAAAAATCCGATACAGTCCATGGAAGCGCTTCAGCAGTCGGGTCCGCTTGCCGTTTTCGATAAAGCGGCCGCGCAGTTCCGGGTGAAGCTCGATGAGCTTACCGAGTGAGTAACCTGCCTGCTCGCAGCGCTGAATAAACTGCTGATAAGTCGGAAAGTATTCGTGTACTGCCTTCGCGCCGGGTCCGTGCACCATTCGTGACCCGTGCCGCTCCAGGCGGTAACCCAACTCGATGTCTTCCATGCCGTACATCGCAAACTGTTCGTTGAATCCACCCACGTTCTGTAACACCGGGCGGGCGGTCGAAACGTTGCCTGTATGGTAGTAGGAGAAGTCCATCGGCCCGCAGGCAATGCTGTAGGGATTGAAGATTCCGCGGTCGCGCAAATAGCGGAGGAATGCGTCAGGACAGTCGTTCCATGGCGTTATCAGACCCCCGATGATCGAGGAACTGTGGTGTTTCTGATGGTATTCCCAGTGGTTTTCGACCAGATCCGGCTCTGCTTGAATATCGTCATCGATAAAAAGGACAATGCCGCCCGTAGCTTCCCGTATCCCGACATTGCGAGTCGCGGCGGCGCCGCGTTTCTTCTGGAAAAATGCTTTGAGGCCGGGATATTTGCGGGATTTCTGGCCGAGGACGCTTTGCGTATGGTCGGTAGAGTCGTTGTCGATGACAATAACCTCGTATTGATCCCGCGAAAGTGTCTGATGTTCGATCTTATCGATCGTTCTGGCCAGCAGATCGGCGCGATTCCACGTCGGGATGACGACACTAACCTTGGGCACGCAACTTCCTTTGGATTACTGCGACAAAGACGTTTCGGTCAGACGAACCCAGGGATGATTAGAACCGCTCCAAGTATCCCTAGTTTGAATAAGATACGGAATATACCGAATATGCTCAACTAAAGCAAATATGAACAGAATTTTGCTCTGGAATGAGTATGCCCGGGAGACGAACCGTTTCTCCAGAAAATTCCACAAAATGTTTCGGTCTTTCCAGGCGCCGAATCTATAAAACAAGAATAGGGAGTTCCTAAAAGAAAAATAATTTTCAAGGGTTCGGCGTTTGCCTGGGGTCAAGTCCTGCGTAAAATGCCGGACGACGGCGTCGCGGACGTAGACACATGTCCCGCCGCGAATCCACAGCTTCCAACTCAGATCAACGTCCTCGCAATACATAAAGTAAAGCCGCTCATCGAAGCCGCCGGCGTCCTCAAATGCCTTGCGGCGAATCAAAGCCGCCGCACCCGAACACCAGCTTGTCTCGCCTGTGACCGAGTCGAACGCCTTCGGATGCTCACGCGGGCTTTGCCTGGCCTCGCAGATCGCAATGCGGGAATCGGAGTCCGCGCGTGCGAGCAGCTTTTCGACGCATCCGGGTTCGATTTCGGTATCCGGATTCAAAAGAAACAGAAATTCGGCGGCACCCTGTCCCGCCAGCAGATTCATGCCCCGGGCAAAGCCGTTATTTTTCCGGGAGCGCTGCAGGTAAGCCCGAAACGGCAGGCGGCTCAGGGCTTCCGCCAGCACTTCCGGCGTCCCATCATGCGAACCATTGTCCAGGAAGTAAGCCGTCACCGGAATCGAGATGGTGCAGAGGCTTTCGATCAGCCGTGCGATCAAGCCCTTCGAATTGTGAACGATGATGAGAAGGTCAACTCTTGACAACACGACTGCCTTCCAGATAGGCCGTACACAGGAGCAGGAGGCAGAAACGCCACACGAAAGTGACTGCTTTGATGGGAAATAAGAGCCGCTTCACGGCTTCTGACTGCGCTCCAGCGCAGCTTTATCGGAGATTGTGTAAGCGGCCTGATTCGCGATTCGTCTTTGAAGCGCCTGAGCGAGTTGACCGATCGCTCGAAGGTAAGCGCGAGTTTCGAACATTGGATCCGGATCCTTCCTCATGGAGCGTGCGTGGATCCGCGGCAGGCTTAAAATATGTTCGAAGATCATCGCGGCGTCCGTCACATTTTTCCAGATAAACAGATACTGATTTTTGCGAATCGTATTATCGACGAAGTCATTGCTGAACTTTGCCTGAGTGGTGCCGCGGTGTTTGTGCACCACGCGGCTGGCCGGCGCGAGATGACATTTCCAGCCCCGTTTCCAGGCCTGATAGGACAGATCCGTGTCTTCCACATAAAAGGGGTGGTACAGCGCGTCAAACCCGCCGAGCTCGAGAAATTTGAGCCGGTCGACGGCACAGGATCCTCCGCCGGCCCAGAAGACCGGGATGGTTTCGCGCTGATCGTCTTCAGGCCCGATCTCGTCATGCCAGAAATAAAATGCCCCATTCTGAAAACGGGCGCGGGTTTTGCCTGTTTCTTCCCGCCGCCGTGTGGAGTCCTGAAAGAATATTTGCGATGTGACAGCGAAGACGGAAGGATCGGAGAAGCCGTGCAGCAATGGGCGCAGAAAGTTGCGCTCGACGATCATGTCGTTGTTGAGAAAAATCACGGTGTCGGTCGTGATTTCCGCAACTCCGCGGTTGTTGCCTTCGGAAAAGCCGTAATTGCGATCGAGCGGAAGAACGCGAACGGTTGGAAAGTGCTCTCGTATGAAGCCGACACTTCCGTCGGCGCTGCCGTTGTCGACGACCATGACCTCGTGGCCGCCGCCTTCGGCTTCGATAGCCCCTATAACGGAAGGCAGGCTTTCGGCGAGCAAATGACGGCCATCCCAGCTGACAATCAGTATTGTGCAACGCGGGCTGAAGC
This sequence comes from Terriglobia bacterium, assembly GCA_036496425.1. Taxonomy (NCBI): domain Bacteria; kingdom Pseudomonadati; phylum Acidobacteriota; class Terriglobia; species Terriglobia bacterium. Next base: position 16,394 of record DASXLG010000021.1, read on the forward strand.
CCGCGACTACAGGATTGAATGTAGTCGCGGGCTTCAGCCCGCGTTTGAATGTTCCGGCCACGACAGCAGCCGCAAGACATACGGCGACAAATAAATCCAAAGGCAGAAGCAAAACGACGTACGGTAAGACCCGCAGCTTCGAGCTCATTTGAGGTAAGCGGTCAGGCCGTCGCGCCAATGCCGCATCTGATTCAGGCCGAGTTCCTTCAGACGTGCATTTTCGAGCACGGAATACCGCGGTCTGACGGCCGGAGTCTTGTAGGAATCAGATGTTGCCCGTGACAGGTCGGCTTCCACGCCGGAAATTTCGAAAATTGCCCGCGCAAATTCGAACCACGTACAGGAGCCCTCATTAGTCATGTGGAACAGGCCGAAGTTTTCGCCCGGAAGAACGCGCGCGATCTGGTGGGCCAGATCGACCGTGTAAGTCGGCGTCACCACCTGATCATCGACAACCCGGATCGCTTCTTTCCGGCGCGCCTTCGCGAGCATGGTTTGAACGAAGTTTCCGCCCTTGCCCTGGCTGCCGGCTGCTCCATAGAGCCCGCAAGTGCGAATCGTGAAGTGTTTCCGGCACAGCGCGCGGACCAGCAGTTCGCCTGCGAATTTCGAATTGGCATAAACGCTGAGCGGAAAGGGCTGGCTCGTTTCCTCATAAGGCTGCCGCACCTTGCCGTCGAAGACATAGTCCGTGCTGACATGCACCAGAACGGCGTTCAAGTCGTTTGCGATCCGGATCAGGTTCAAAACGGCAAGAACGTTGGCAGCGTAGGCCAGGTGCGGATGCGTTTCGCAGTCATCGACGCGATGGTATGCCGTTGTGTTCAGCACGACTTCAGGCCGCGCGTCCATTAATACGGATCGCGTCCGCTCATGGTCGGTCACATCGAAATCGTGCCGCGTGAAACCGTAAATGGTGTGCGATTGCAACGCCTTCGTGAGATCCTGTCCGAGTTGTCCATTAGCGCCGAGAAGTGCGATCTTCATCCGTTCCTGCAATGCTATTCCCCCTTGGCCGCAATTCCGGGTCTTGTCATCCGTAACGGATCCAGTATTTCGGCGAGCCGCTTGGGCGGCAGAATCTTCCTTGCGGCAGCAACCTCTCGAACCGTCCGGCCCGTTTGATAAGACTCTTTGGCGATCGCAGCGGCCGCATCGTAGCCGATTTCGGGTGCGAGTGCCGTGCACATCGCGAGACTCTGCTCAACCATTTCAATCGAGTGTTCCGTGTTCGCTTCAATTCCTGAAATGCATTTTTTTGCCAGATTGACGGCTGAAGAAGACAGCAGCCGGATGGATTCCAGGACATTGTGCGCGATAACCGGCATCATGACATTCAGTTCAAAAACGCCGGACTGGCCGCCGATCGTTACAGCCAGGTCGTTGCCGATCACTTGCGCTGCCACCATCAGTAGCGATTCGGCGATCACGGGATTTACCTTGCCCGGCATAATCGATGAGCCCGGTTGAGTGTCGGGCAAGGTGATCTCGCCAATACCGCACCTGGGGCCGGAAGCCAGCCATCGAATATCGTTGGCAATTTTCGTCAGGCTGACGGCGATCGTTTTGAGCACGCCGCTGGTCTCGACAACAGCATCTTTGGCGCTCTGTGCTTCGAAGTGATTTTTTGCCTCATGGAATTTCAATCCGGTGAGCTTTGACAGGTGCTGGATGACTTTTGCCGCGAACTTCGGATGAGTGTTGATTCCCGTACCGACGGCCGTACCGCCCAGCGGTAATTCACCCAGCGTGTCGCGCAATTTTTCCAGGCGATGAATCGAAAGTTGTACTTGCCTGGCATAACCTCCGAATTCCTGGCCGAGGCGAATCGGCGTTGCATCCTGAAGATGCGTTCTTCCGATCTTGACGACACTGTCGAATGCTTTCGCCTTTGCTGCCAGCGCCGCGTGCAGCGTCCGCAGAGCCGGTATCAATCCATGTTCAATGGATTCGAGCGCCGCAACGTGGATTGCCGTTGGAATGACATCGTTGCTCGATTGCCCCAAATTGACATGGTCGTTGGGGTGGACCGGGTCCTTCGAGCCGACGACTCCGCCCAGTAACTGAATGGCCCGGTTCGAGATGACCTCGTTCGCGTTCATGTTGGTGGAGGTTCCGGACCCGGTCTGAAAGATATCGACCACAAAGTGCCGGTCGAGTTTCCCGTCGACCGCTTCCTGTGCCGCTGCGATGATTGCGTTACCCGCTTTCTTATTCAGAAGGCCCAGATCCGTATTGACCCGGGCCGCCGCCAACTTGATCAGACCAAGGGCTCGAATGAATTCGCGCGGAAATCGAAGATCGCTGATGGGAAAGTTTTCGACGGCCCGCTGCGTCTGCGCACCGTACAGCGCATCAGAGGGAACCCGCACCTCGCCCATCGAATCCCGTTCGACCCGACTACTTTGGTTTTTTCCAGCGGTAGACTTCATATGAAAAAGAAAGGCCTCTGAACCGAATGCCTTCCGCCATCAACCTTTCTTGTTGGATCCAGGCGTACTCACCCGGGGTTCGGATTTTCCCTCCGGCGCCAACCACTCGATGCCACGGCAGACCCGGCGGGCAATTGCGAATAGCTGCCGCAACCTGGCGGGGTCCGGTACCCACGATCCGGCCTATCTCTCCGTATGATAAGACACATCCCCGCGGAATGCGGCTGACGAGACGATAGACTCTGCCGGCCAGTACGTTCATACCCCTGGCATTTTAAGACCTTTCGGCTTACGAATCTTAGAACCGGCTCGTCTAAACCGTGGAAATCGTGGATAATCGTCCGTCATTTAAGGGGACACTAAATGACTGAAAGGACATTCAATGTTTAGCCTCAAACCGAAAGAGGGCGGGAACGCACCGGTAATGCCGCCTTCTCCTCCGCCAAGCACCAGTTTATTAAAGGGCGGAATTGCGTTAGCCCTCCTTCTTATTCTGGGACTCGGATACAACGCCTACTCGTCGCGATCCAGCCTGGACGACCGCATCGACGGTCTTGAAAAGCAACTCGCCGATCAAGCCGACCAGATAAAGAGCGTGAAGAAACATGACAATGACATGGCGTCCGATATCGATGTCATGACAAAGCGCGTCGGCGTCACCTCGCAGGAACTGGACGCTTCGAGAAAATTTGCGGAAAAGTTGAAGGCCGACCAAGAGAACGCGAAAGAACAGCTTGCCAACGAACTGGCCACCAAGGCCAGCACCAGTGACGTGGCAGCTGCGCGGCAGGAAGCGACTTCCAAGGTTGCCGAAGTTCAACAGGTTGCTGAAACCAAGATCGGCAGCGTGTCCAGTGATGTCAAGAAGGTCGACGCGCGGGTCGATGCCGCCAACAAAGACCTGGCCGACAACCGGCGCCAGCTGAGCGACGTCCAGACGAATCTCAGCGCCCAGATCGCCAAGAATGGTTCCGAACTTTCCGATCTACGCAAGAAGGGCGAGCGTGACTACTTTGAATTCACCCTGACCAAGCCCAAGAAAAATGAAATGACCCGCGTCGCCGACATCCAGCTGCAGCTCCGGCGCACCGACGCCAAAAAAGCAAAGTACGACATGCTGATCCAGGTCGACGACAGCAAGCTGGAAAAGAAAGATCAAGCCCCCAACGCGCCGATTCAGTTCCTGGTCGGCCGAGACAAGCTGCGCTATGAGGTTGTTGTCAACTTCATCGACAAAGACAAGATCAGCGGCTACTTAAGCACCCCGAAGGACAAGGTGCTTTCCGCCGAACGCCCGAATTTCCGGCCACAATAGGGCGGAAAGGGGAAGAAACCACAAGAAGCACAAGACGCACAGGAAAAGACAAGCTTTTGTGCTTCTTGTGGTTTCTTCCCCTTTTAAAGTCTGTGCCCTGTGATTGCCGTTGCGAAAATGAGCGCGGCCGCGATCACTTCCACCACCAGCCATCCGATCCGGTAATCTTTCTGTTCTTGTGCTTGTGCCGAATATCGAATACCGGCAAGTGCGGCAATTACGATTGCCGAAGTGATTCCAAAGCCGGCATGGCCGGTGACGGCGCCTTTGTCGACATGAACCATCTCCGCGAGTTGGAGTCCCGTTCCGACCGCCGCCAGGGCGCCCACCGCAGCCCAGAGTGTCAACCCATATCCCAGGCGATGTAATTCCGGTCTTCGGGTGTACACGGCCCAGGCATCGTAAATCGTGGCGATGATCATCAGCGCGATCGGGAAGTGAACGATCAGTTTATGAATCGGAACATCAAACATAGGGTTTCAATCAGTCCAGAGGCGGCTCGAAACAGAGCCTGCAGCGCGCTTCGTAAGCGTCCGTGGCGCCGACCAGGAGCAGGTCGCTGTTCTCGACCAGCCGCTGCGTCCGGTTCGCCGGAGCGCCGCAGCGGACGCAAATGGCGAGTGTTTTGGTGATGTACTCCGCGATTGCCAGCAATTGCGGCATTGGATCGAAGGGTTTGCCCCTGAAATCCTGGTCGAGGCCGGCGACGATCACGCGTTTGCCCGTATCGGCTAACTTATTGCAGACATAGACCAGGTCCAGATCGAAAAACTGCCCTTCATCGATTCCGATGACCTGCGTCCGGCCATCCAGTAAATCAAGGATTTCCCGCGGCCGCGTCACCAGCTGGGATTTGATCTTCATGTCGCTGTGGCTGACGATGTGATCCTCGCTGAAGCGGTCATCCACTTTTGGTTTAAAAATCTGAACGCGCTGCCGGGCAATCTGGGCACGCCGCAGCCGGCGGATCAATTCTTCGCTTTTTCCGCTGAACATGCTGCCGCAGATCACTTCGATCCAGCCCAGATTTACGCGTTGATGGTGCAGTTGCTCACTCATATCGAATCGAACGAAAAGGACGCCAATTATACTTATAATGATTCGCGATGGCAGAAATTACTCGACGATCATCGATTCCGGTTAACGTTGGCGGCGTTTGGGTTGGCGGCAGCCATTCTATTGCCGTTCAATCCATGACCAATACGGATACAGCGGACGTCAATGCCACCGTCAAACAGACCGAGGCTCTTTCCGCTGCGGGGTCGGAGCTGGTTCGAGTGACCGTGAATACCCGCGAAGCCGCCCAGGCTCTGCCGGAGATTGTAAAGCGCCTTCGCGACCGGCATATCACCGTCCCGATCATCGGCGATTTCCACTACAACGGTCACATTCTGCTCCGCGAGTACCGCGATTGCGCGCGTATGCTCGACAAATACCGCATCAATCCCGGCAATGTGGGCGTCGGACGCCAACACGACGACAACTTTCGAGCCATTATCGAAATTGCCAACGAGTATGCTAAACCCGTCCGGATTGGAGTGAACTGGGGCTCGCTGGATCAGTCGCTTGTCACGCGCCTGATGGATGAAAACGCCAGAAGCGCCGAGCCCAGAGACTCGCGCTGGGTCATCATGGAAGCCATGGTGCGCAGCGCCATCGATTCGGCGGAGATGGCCGAATCCTACGGTATGCCCAAAGACCGGATCATCCTGAGCGCAAAGGTATCCGGCGTGCAAGATCTCATCGACGTGTACCGCGAATTGGCGCGCCGGTCCAGTTACGCTTTGCATCTCGGTCTTACGGAAGCGGGGATGGGACGGAGCGGCGTCGTCGCGAGCACCGCAGCTCTCTCCGTCCTGTTGCAGGAAGGTATCGGCGACACGATCCGCGTCAGCTTGACACCTTCACCCGGAGGCGATCGTACCGAAGAGGTGCGAACCTGCCAGGATATTCTGCAAAGTCTTGGAATCCGCACGTTTTCGCCTCGTGTGACGGCATGTCCCGGCTGCGGCCGGACCACCAGTACACTTTTCCAGGAAATGGCAGCCAACATTCAGGAGTATTTGAGTTCCCAGATGCCGGTGTGGCGCCAGACCTATCCCGGTGTCGAAGGCCTGAAGGTCGCCGTGATGGGCTGCGTGGTGAACGGGCCCGGTGAATCCAAACACGCCCACGTTGGAATTTCGCTGCCGGGCACCGGTGAAGAACCGAAAGCCCCGGTTTACGTGGATGGACGGCTGATGACGACACTAAAAGGCCCGACCATCGTCAATGACTTTATTGCGATTGTAGACAATTACCTCGAGACGAGGTTTGGGAAATGATTTAAGTTTCGAATTTCTAATATTAGGAGCCTGAATGCCGGCCACGTTAGCTACCAAAGAAGATCTCAACTTCAATCGGATTGTCTCTCAGCAGTTTGACCGGGCGGCGCAATACCTCAAGATCCATCCTGCCCTCCTCAGTCAAATCAAGGCATGCAATAACGTCTACTACTTTCAGTTTCCGGTGCGGTTCGGCGGCGACCACTACGAGATCTTCGAAGGTTGGCGCGCCGAGCATAGCCAGCACAAGAAGCCGGTCAAGGGCGGCACGCGATTCAGCGAGCTCGTCAACCAGGACGAGATCATGGCTCTTGCCGCGCTCATGACGTACAAGTGCGCCATCGTCGATGTGCCGTTCGGCGGTTCAAAAGGAGGCATTCGCTTCAACCCGAAGAAATACTCGGAAGAACAGCTCGAAAAGATCACCCGCCGGTTTACGGCGGAGCTCATTCGCAAAGGGTATATCGGTCCCGGTGAAAACGTTCCCGGCCCCGACGTCGGTACGGGTGAACGTGAGATGTCATGGATGGCCGATACCTACGACACGTTCAATCCCGGTGGCATCGACAACCTCGCGTGCGTGACCGGAAAACCCGTTTCGCAAGGCGGCATTCACGGCCGGCGCGAAGCCACCGGACGCGGCGTCCAGTTCGGCATTCGCGAGGCGTTCCAACAGGCCGAGGACATGAAGAGACTCGGGCTGAGCACCGGCCTGGAAGGCAAAACCGTCGTGTTCCAGGGTTTCGGAAACGTCGGCTACTACGGCGCAAAATTTTTATCGGAGGAAGACGGCTGCAAAGTTGTCGGTATCGCGGAATGGGATGCAGCGCTGTACAACCCGAAAGGTATCAATGTTGAGGAACTGAACAATTTCCGGAAGGATACCGGCTCGATCAAGAACTTTCCGGGCGCAGAGACTCTTCCGGGTCCCGATTCGATCTGGGATGTGCCCTGCGATATTTTGATCCCTGCCGCGCTGGAAAATCAGATCACTCTGGAGAACTGCGATCGCCTCCAATGCAAGGTCCTTGCGGAGGCGGCAAACGGCCCGACCACACCCGGCGCCGAAGAACGAATCCATGGCCGTGGCATTTACATCATTCCCGATATCTTTTTAAACGCAGGCGGCGTTACCGTTTCGTACTTCGAATGGGGGAAAAACCTCTCCCATATGCGATTCGGCCGGCTTCAAAAGCACCTGGAGGAAATCAAGAACCAGAGGCTCGTCAGCACCATTGAAAAAATGATCGGCAAACCCGTGCCCGACGCGGATAAGAAGTATCTCGCCCACGGTCCGGATGAAATCGACCTTGTCAATTCCGGACTCGAAGAGACCATGGTCAGCGCCTACCAGGAAATCCGCGAGGTCCACCACGCCCGCGTGCCCAAAGAAAGCATGCGGACCGCGGCATTCATCATAGCGATCAAGAAGGTGGCCTTGACCTACGAGCAGCTCGGCATTTTCCCGTAAGGGGGAAGAAAAAAATAGGCCGCAGATGCCGCAGATGCTGCGGATAACGCAGATGGGCGCCAATAGGTTCATTTTACGCGCCCATCCGCGTTATCCGCGGCATCTGCGGCCTATTTTTTTCTTCCCTTTTGTCATACCAGTTTTGATAAAGTGACACCCAATTCCGGATGAGGAGTGTCCTTTAGGAGTACCAAATGAAGACAAAAGTCATTCTGACGATGTGTGTTGTCTTTGTCTGGGGGCTGGTCTCGAGTGTCTTTGCACAAGTGCAAGCGGGAAGTCCCGAGGATAAGGCGTTTCAGAAGATCGACGCGGAAAGCAGTCCCGACGGCAAGATCGCACTGCTGATGGATTTTGAAAAGCAGTTTCCGCAATCGAAGGCCCTCAGAGAGGCCTACCTGCAGCTGCTGCAGATCTATCAGGACAAGAACGACCAGGCAAAGATCATTGAATACGGCGAGAAAGCAATCAAAGTCGATCCAGGCAACGTCGTCGCATTGTTGACGGCGAGCCGCGCGTACTCCCTGGACGGCAAGAATGCCAGTGTG
>DASXLG010000022.1 GCA_036496425.1 Terriglobia bacterium
AGCCATCCAGCGGAATCTCCAGAGGATTCGTCGTCACCTTGCCATCCGCGGCTTTGATGCCTTTCGAACAGGTGTCCTTGTCACGCTCGTGGCAAAGGATGCAGTAGTGAATCTCGCTCAGAATCTCGCGCGGCTTCATGCGCGCATCGGTCAAGCCGAAGCCGTCGCGGCGGCGAAGGCGTTCGTCGGGTCCGATGGACTCCTCAGGAATCTGCGGATTCGGCTGCTGCAGTGCGACGAGGTTGAAGTGATCGATGGTTTCGGGGAAGCGGAAACTGACCCAATGGCGGTAGGCGGGATCATGCAGATGCGCCGCGCACCATTGCTTCAGGGACTCCAGCGCTGGTGAAGGCTCTCCGGCCTTCTCGGATTGCATGAGATCGGCCGCGGCCAGCGCCGTCGCAAGCTCGTCATCCAGCGGCCGGCCTGCTTTGTCGACCGCCTGTTTTCGCAGCTGCCTGATTTCGGCTTCCAGGGCCTGAGGATCGGCAGCCGCGGTGAGCTTCTTGAGATTCGGAATAACGCGGCGGCGGATGAAATCGACTTTGAACCGGAAAACGGGATTCTGGTCGGCGGTCGCGGCAGCCAGAGCCTCGACTTCTGACGGAATACCGAAGAGTCTGGTCAGGAACTGGCTGACATGGGCCGCCATCGCAACCAGCAACGCTGATATTTCAGGTTCGGTGCGCGGTTTCTCGGGGTGGTTGCGGTAATCATCCCAGGCTGCAAACAATTCGGGGTTGGCCGCGGCAACTTCGACGTCAAAGACGTCAAGAAGTTCCTTAAGCCGTTCCGGCTTATAGAGATCGGGATAAGCGAAGCCGGCAATTCCCAAGCGGAGCTCCGCTGACACGCCTGCGTTATTCATCGGAATCGTTTTCATCTTGCGGATCGTGACTGAACTCGAAACCTAGGTAGGATTTCTGGAAGTCCTGTCGAACCATGCCTCCCTACAACAGGTGTAAGGATTATTCTAGCAACAAATGCGGGGCTTGAAGCCCTCTTCTATTAAAGAATTTGATCGAGGTGATGGCGCAGGTGCGTGACGTAATCCCGCATCAGAAATTCGAGCGTAAGATCTTTACCATCAGGCGTGTGCCAGACATTCTGAAGCGACTTGGGATCGACGGAGCGGATCACCGCCGCCAGTTGCGTGTTATAAGTCTGCCAAAGCTGAACAATTTCGAGCCAGGGACGGTCCTGGTAGCGCTGGACGCGAACCCACGCATCGCCGTCGTATCCGGGCAGATCGATGCGAGGCGCCAGTTGGAGGCGGACAAATCGTTGATGGTTGTTGGCTGCGGAGTCGACCAGATGTCCGAGGGCCTGTTTCTTCGACCACTTGCCGGGCGCGCGGGGAGCGGCCGCCACGGCGTCATCAATCTGGCCTAACTTATCCCCTGAAGCTACTGCGGAAAGCAAATCCTGGGAAACCGATTCCATGGAAAATAGAATAGCCGCGGATGGAGCGGATTGCACGGATTTCTATCCGTTTAATCCGCCGAATCCGCGGCTAATGGCTTACCAGCGGTTGTTGCGGCCGGCGCGGCTGGCGAAATCCTTTTTCACCATCGGACGAGCCTCGTTGACAGTCAACGGGCGGCCGCCTAGGTCCTTTCCATTGAACGCCGCGATCGCTTTCTCAGCTTCTTCGTCGTTCATGGAGACGAAACCAAATCCTTTTGAACGGCCGGTATCACGATCATTAATGATACTGACGGATTCGACCGAGCCAACCTGCGAAAACAGACTGGTAAGTTCATCCTCCGTCGTTCGGAACGACAGATTTCCAACGTAAATTTTCTTCGACATTTTCTTCCTAATTCAATTTTGTAAGGAACATCGTGGGCTGGGCAGGAAAGGAGTCAAAAAGCAGATTCCAGTCTCCGGCAGTGACAAGAGGCTCCCCAAGGGTCCATAAAACAACAACGGGAATCGCTGTTGCAGTTACGGAAAAAGAATATCACGGCGTCTATACAACGGATGTCACTTTTCTTTCCGCGCTGGAAGAAGGCCTTTGACCACCGCATCTTCGAGTAATCCCCGGGCATGTTGCCAAAGCCGGGCGGAGCCTTCGGCCATACCTTCATTCCGCTCCAGGACGCGGTCCGCTGTAATGCCGTGCTCCGCCCAGGAACGCCCGTGCGTGTAGTAGTTATGCAATTGCGGCATGAAACGGTCGAGGGCGAGCGCAAAGCGGGCGTCCGGAGTGTTGCCCGCTTCGAATTCCTGCCATAGAGCGCGCAGCTCATTGCCCTGATCCTCCGGCAGTATGCCGAACAGCCGTTCGGCCGCGGCATCTTCGCGTTCCGGCTTGTCCAGAGCACCCACCGCATCGTAGAAATACGTGTCCCCGGCATCGATCTCGACGATGTCGTGAACCAGAACCATCTTCACCACACGCGCCACATCGACAGGTTCGTTCGCATGCTCCGCCAGCACAATAGCCCCGAGCGCAAGATGCCAGCTGTGCTCCGCAGTGTTTTCCGCACGGTCGGCATGAATCAAATAGGTCCGTCTCAATATGGTTTTGAGTTTGTCGATTTCCAGGATGAACTGTATCTGGCGCTCGAAGCGTTCGGAATCCATTAGGGTGTCTAGAATATAACCTTGCGACGCTGTTGCCTAGCGCGGAGGGTGGAACTGATCATACCGGCGACTAGAAGCACGAATCCGGCCGGATCGAAATCGACGAAGCCGTCATGTACCGCCTTCTGAGAATGGAACCGCCGATCAAGCGTATTGCACGAACGCACTTGCGAAGTCGGCGCAATCGGCGGTTCTCCTTAGCGTTTGCGGCGGGCTTTCTTCTTCGGAGCGGGTCGCGTTTTTTTCTTCGCGAGCGGCTTTTTCGCGACCGCTTTTGGAGCTACTTTCTTTTTCGCAACCTTCTTCTTCGCAACTGTCTTCTTCGCTACAACCTTCTTGTTCGCGACTTTCTTTTTGGCAACCTTTTTCTTGGTGACTGTCTTTGCGGCTTTCTTCTTTTTCTTTGCGGCCTTCGGCGCAGGTGGTGCGGGCGCCGCCGGCATTTCCTCTTCGTCTACGATTATTAAGGTATCGATTACTGTTTCGTCAGGCTCATCGACGGAGGATTCCGAGTTCTCATCAATCAGCATCTCGGAAGCATCGTCCTGGCCTGGATCCGTCTCATCAGGCGAGTCCATGATGTCATCGAAATCATCTTCCCTGCTCATGTGCATCTCCTTGTACAGAAGGCCGATGCTACCTCCCGGCCTAAGTTCGCGCCACATCATACAACGGAATATCACGTGCTCAACTCCTTGATGTGACTACCGCAGTAAGGATTGTCGAGGAATTCGGTGCTATCGAAGACGAGGCGAAGCGCTGGCGGCTTCTTGACGAGGAGGCCAACAGTCCCATGCACCAGTATGCATGGGTAAAAGCATGCAGTTCCGCATTCGCCGATTGCGGCAATCTGCGCTTAATCGTCGTGGGCGCCGGGGAACCCAGAGCGCTCGCCCCTCTCGTGGTCCGGGGCCGCACGATTACCCGGATCGAATGCCTCGGTGTGGACGAACTTTATGAACCAACAGACTTTCCGCATTCCGACCCGGGTTCGCTGACTTGTCTCGTCAACACTCTGGTGGAACTGCGATACCCAATTCTCCTGCGGCGAATTCTGGCGGACTCGCCGGTTCTGAGCGCTCTGCGCAAGGCCTTCCAGTCCCGCGGTTTACTTCTGTCGCGTCCGGTAACCGGTTATCCATGGATCGACCTTGATTCTTCCTGGATCGAACCGGAAAAGAAGCTGAGTGCCAGCCGGAGATCCAGCCTTCGCAGGGCGCAGCGAAAAGCCGAGGAAATCGGGCCGATCGAATATGAGATCCTTTCGCCCGAACCGGACCAACTGAAGGACCTTCTCGCCCGAAGTCTGCAGATCGAGGCGGCGAGTTGGAAAGGACGTGGCGGCTCGGCCTTGCTGTCGGACGGCGAGCGGCGGCAGTTCTTTGAGCAATACACCGCTATCGCCTGCGAGCGAGGAGTCCTGCGGCTCTGCTTCATGAAGATCGGCGGCCAGGCCATAGCGACACAAATTGCGGTCGAATGCGGCGGCGGCTTCTGGCTGCTGAAAGTCGGCTATGACGAAGAATTCGCGCGCTGCTCGCCCGGCAACCTGCTCATGTTGGAAACCCTTCGATATGCCGTATCGCGCGGCTTGAACACCTACGAATTTCTCGGTTCGGCGGAACCATGGACCGAAATCTGGACGAACCAGGTTCGTCCATGCGTGTCCGTCTGGGGGTACCCCGCAAATCACCGCGGGATGACAGCTTTCACATGGGACGCACTGAGATACGGATGGGAACGGCTGAATCGGCACTTCAATCGCTGATCCGGCGCGCCGCCGGCGCGTACACCGCCGGCCCCGCCACCAAGGATGCTCAGGCCGTCTGCGAGCGGCTGGCACGCGACGGAATTGCCAACACTGTTTGCTATTGGGACATCTATGCCGATCAACCGACGAGGATTTGTGCGGCATATGCCAACCTGCTAAAGACTGTATCCACAGCGACGTCCGATTGCTATCTGTCAATCAAGGCTCCCGCACTGAGGTTCGATGCCGGTCTCGTCAGGAAAATTCTCGGCGAGGCTGCGCGCTTGAACGCCGTTGTACATTTCGATGCGATGGGTCCCGACACCGTCGATCGAACGTTCGCGCTCATCTCGGAAACTGCCAAAACGTATCCCCGGCTTGGCTGCACGCTGCCCGGCCGGTGGCGCCGCAGCGCCGTTGACGCCGAGCGCGCGCTGGCCATGGGACTTCGCGTACGAGTCGTGAAGGGAGAGTGGCCCGGAATCGGAGGCGATGAGGCCGATCCCCGCGAAGGGTTCCTCCGTATCGTGGAAAAGCTGGCCGGCCGCGCAGTCCATGTCGCTGTTGCCACTCATAATCCGGTCATGGCCCGGCTAGCCCTGAGACGACTGCAGGATGCCGGCACCCCTTGCGAAATCGAGCTTCTCTATGGTCTTCCGCAGCAACCCATGCTGCGCATCGCGCGGGACTTCGGAGTCCGCGCACGCATGTACGTTCCCTACGGGCATGCCGGACTACCCTACCGCCTGAAGAACGGATTCCGGAATCCACGCATTATTGGCTGGTTCCTTCGCGACTTATGGCGTTGTAAACGCCCAGTTTAGACACCCTCCTACGGATTACGCTCCGGAAACGGACAAACAGCGACAAACTCTGTCCGTCTAATTCTGTAATCATGTTTAACGAGCTGCCCGAAACTATCCCACACAAAAATAAGACGAAATTCGAGGCCTTCGCCGGAGCGCTTGCCGTTCAGGTAGTGTTGGTCGGGTCCATTATTGTGCTGCAGATGGCACTGCCGCAGAAACTTGGAGAATTCCAACTCCTCCAGACTCTGTACATGGCGCCGCCCCCTCCGCCGGCCCCGGCCGCCAAAGAAGCACCGGCACCGGCCGCGGTCCGTCATCAGGCGGAAAGGCCATCGGCTGCGACTCAACCCACGCCGGTTGCACAGCAAAAGGCGCAGCCGGTGCAGGAACAGCCCGCAATTATTGCCCCGACGGCAATCCCCAGCGACATCGCCAGGATTGTGGAATCAGGCGCTGCCGGCCGCCCAGGTAGCGTACCCGGCGGCGTGGTTGGTGGAGTCGGGGGAGGTGTTGCGGGAGGAACGCTCGGCGGAGTACTTGGCGGCGCCGCCGTCGCCAATGTTCCTCCGCCGCCGGCAACCGGTCCCGTCCGTGTCGGTGGAAATGTAAAGCAGCCGAAGCTCGTTCATATCGAGCAGCCGCATTATCCGCCGGCAGCGAAGGCTGCCCACATCGAGGGGGTTGTTGTGGTCGAGGCGACGGTCACTGCGGACGGCACCGTCGACAAGGTGAAGGTTCTTTCCGGGCCGCCGACGCTCACGGAAGCGGCTTCCGAGGCCGTGTCCCATTGGAAGTACGAGCCGACCTATTTAAACGGACAGGCGGTGCCCGTCATCCTGACCGCAAGAATCACCTTTTCACTGAGTGATGCGCAAAAATAAAACGTGCGCCGGCCTGCATAATCCGCGTAATCTGCGGCTGTTATGTTTTCAGGAAAGGTCGCAATTGTAACGGGTGGAAGCCGCGGTATCGGCCGCGCCATCGTCCAGGCTCTGGCACGCGAAGGCGCGCGGGTCGTCTTCACCTACGCCCAGAACAAAGCGCTTGCGGATGAGATCGCGAACGGCGACACAATCCTCGCATTTCAGGCCGACGTCACCAGCTTCGATCAGGCCAAAGACCTCGTGAAGCAGGTCAAAGAGCGGTTCGGACGCGTCGATATTCTGGTCAACAATGCCGGCATCACCAAGGACAAGCTGGTCGCTTTGATGAGCGAAAAAGATTGGGACGATGTCATCGATACCAATCTGAAAGGCGCATTCAACCTGACCAAGCCCATCATCGGCATGATGATTCGCCAGAAATCCGGCGCCATCCTGAACATCACATCGATCAGCGGAATCGTCGGCATGCCCGGACAGGTGAACTATTCCTCGTCGAAAGCCGGCATGATCGGATTCACGAAGGCCCTCGCCAAAGAAATCGCCAAAGCCCACGTCACCGTAAACGCGCTCGCGCTCGGATTTGTCGAAACCGATATGACCGGTGTCCTCAACCCGGACTATCGCGCCAAAGCCCTCGAGCAGATCCCCTTGGGCCGCTTCGCCAAGCCGGAAGAGATGGCCGAGGTTGCGCTATTCCTGCTGTCGCCGAAGGCCGCCTATATCACCGGGCAAGTCATTCAGGTTGACGGGGGATTGGCCATATAGGGAAGCAGACTTATTGGATCATTGCATCATTTCGACGTTTCTCCATTGATGCAATGAAGAAACGTCGAAATGATGCAATGATCCAATAAGTCTTTCTCCCCCTTAGGACGTCCTCCCGAACTCGATCTTCTTCTGCGCTTGGTACTTCCCCTTGCGATCCTTATACGAGATTTCGCAGGGCTCATCCGACTGAAAGAAAAGAACCTGGCACAATCCTTCGTTCGCAAAGATCCGGACCGGCACCGGGGTGGTGTTGGCAATCGAAACCGTGACGAAGCCTTCCCATTCCGGCTCAAACGGCGTGACGTTCACGAGAACGCCCGTTCGGGCATATGTCGACTTGCCGACGCACAGGGTGAGGACGTCCCGGGGAATGCGAAGATACTCGAGCGTTCTTCCTAAAACATAGCTATTAGGCGGGATATCGCACGACGGGCCACGATGTTCCCGGTAATATTCAGGCGGAATGGCCTTGGGATTCAGCGTTGCGCCCGGCGGGGGAGCAAAAATTTTGAATTCCTCGGCCAGCCGGAGGTCGTATCCATAAGAGGATAAACCATATGAGATCATGCCCTCCGCGACTTGCGAAGCGCTGAACGGTTCGATCATTCCGCTCGTTTCGGCCATTTGACGTATCCAGCGATCAGATTTAATTGGCATTGCCTAACGCGTCTCCTGATGGTAAAAATATGCTGACAAAGAAGATACGGAGGTTCAAGTGATCAAACTCGATCTCGTGAATCAGATCGTGGAGCGGACGGGAGTCAGCAAGACCAAAGCGGAGCAGGCAGTCGACACCATCTTCAATTGCATGAAAGACGCCCTCAAGGCCAATGATCGGATCGAGTTGCGCGGCTTTGGTGTGTTTTCGGTAAAACCGCGAAAAACCGGTATCGGCAGGAATCCCCGCACGGGTTCGGAAGTGAATATCCCGCCTGGAAAAGCCGTGAGATTCAAGCCGGGCAAAGACTTGCAGTCGCTTTAACCCGCCCGCCCGCAGCCTGTGCAAACGTAGTAACATAGCTCAGCTCGTAGCCCCAATACGCGAAGCCCGCGCAATAGCGCGCAGGCACAACAAAGATGGACACTCCGTTCAATCCGCCGGCCGACATCCTTTTCACCGAGGCGCGCCGGCAGAAGTTTCCCTGGGTGAATGTGGCGCTGTTCGGCCTGACGTGCGTCAGCACGATGATCGTCGGCACAGCGCTGATGGAAGCCTACACGAACTCGCTCGGAGACGTGCTTCCATTCCTGGGGGAAATCTTCCGCTCGCCCTCCATCCTCTTGAAAGGGCTGCCATTCAGCGTCGCCATCATGACGATACTGCTGGCGCATGAGATGGGACACTACCTGACGTGCTGCTATTACGGCATCGACGCGACGCTGCCCTACTTCATACCGGCGCCGACTCCCATCGGCACGATGGGGGCTTTTATCAAAATTAAATCGCCGATCCAGCACCGCGCCGCGCTGCTCGAAGTCGGCATCGCGGGCCCGATTGCGGGATTCGTGCTCGCGATCCCGACATTGATTATCGGTCTGGCCAAATCCGGATTCACGGCCCCGGAGCCCCCTGGCGCCGGCTTCGGGCTCGGTGAACCGCTCATCTTCAAATTGTTCCAGTTGCTGATGGGGAAGACGCCGCACGCAGGTATGGACATCAATCTGCATCCCATCGCTTTCGCGGCATGGTTCGGTTTTTTCGCCACCGCGCTGAATTTGCTCCCGGTAGGCCAGCTCGACGGGGGCCACGTTTTGTACGCGCTATTCGGTCGGGTTCATACGCGGATATCCCAGACCTTTCTCTTCACTCTGATCCCTCTGGGATTGTTCTACTGGCAGGGCTGGCTGCTATGGACAACAATCCTGCTATTCATCGGATTGCGGCATCCGACAACGCTCGATGATTCAGTTCCGTTGAAGCCGCGTCACACCGCGCTGGGATGGATTGCCCTCGCCATGTTCGTCCTGTGCTTCACTCCGATGCCGTTTTATCTGACTTAGTCTCGGGCTCCGCCCCGCAAAACATCTGAGTGACGTAAACTTTGCCGTCATCGTCTTCCACGACGGCAACGCCGATGCCTTCGCGCGTGTAGTTCTTGTCCAGGATGTTCTGGCGATGCCCGGGGCTGTCCATCCAGCCCTTGACTGTCGTGGATGCGATTTTCTCGAGTGAATTCCAGATGTAGGTTTTTTCGGTCGTCTTGCGCTTCCGCTCTTCGATCACCCGCGAGTACAGGTTGCTCTGGTAAATGTTCTCGGCCATGAGCTGGCAAACCTTATAACCTGCGGCCTCCGCCCGTTTCATCGGCGTCAGCCCTTCCGGGTTGATGTGCTTGAAGTACTTTCGCTTCGCCATATCTTCACTGTGCGCGCGCGCGATTTTGGCCAACTCGCCGTCCCACTCCATCTCCGGGCTGCCGTTCGCCTTCCGTTGCGCATCGATCAGCTCGTGGACCCGCTGTTCGAGATCGGGCACACGAATTTCCGGCTTCGTGTTCTGAAACAGAAGCAGAAAAAACATCAGGAGCGTCATGTTAAAAAGTGTAGCACCAAGGCAACCCTGGTCCGATAAGACCATTGGATCATTGCATCATCCGACATTTGTTCATTTCTTCAATTGAAGAAATGAACAAATGTCGGATGATCCAATGATCCAATGGCCTTAACTACTGTTTTTGACTCTGTAGGAACTCCAGAAGCGTCTGGGCTGTGGGCGTGAGGAGTTTCTGGCGGCGGTGGACGATGCCGACAGGCCGGACGAGATCCGGCATGTCCGTTGGTATGGCGGCCAGTACTCCGGACTCGACCTCGCGCACCACGCTCGGCTGAGGAAGAATGCTCACGCCGGACTGCAGGGTAATGGCGTGTTTGATCGTCTCGATGTTGTCGAACTCCATTGCGCCGTTGACGTTCACGCCGTGCTGGCGGAGAGCTTTGTCGATCGCTTTCCGGATACTGAGGCTGCGATCGAAAGCGATGAAATTCTCTCCATCCAGGTCCCGATAAGACACCAGTTTCCGCTTTGCCATGGGGTGCGAGCGGTGACACACGAAAACCATCGGTTCCGAGTGCCATGGCACCACCGTCAGCGACCGGTGAGGCGAGGGAAACGAGAGAATGCCGAGATCTGCTTCATCATTAATGATCGCATCCACCACTTCGTGAGGATGCAGGTACGCGAGCCGGATCTTCGCATGCGGATACTGCTGCGTGAACTGTTGCGAGTAGATCCCCATATCGTGCAGCCCGACCGAATAAATAACGGCCACCCGCACTGCTCCGCTCACCAGCGTCCGCTGGGACGTAATCTCCGTTTTGGCTTTTTCGAAATTGTCGAGCAATGCGACACAGGCTTCGAAGAACTTTTTCCCTTCCGGAGTCACCATAAATGGACGCTTCGTGCGATCGATGAGCTGCGAGCCGAGTTCTTCCTCCAGCTGCCGGACAGCCTGGCTGGCAGCCGACTGCGAAATCCGGTGCGAAGCAGCTCCCAGCGAGAAGCTCCCCGAGCGGATAACGTCACAATAGAGGCTTAAGGTGTCGAGATTCATTCCTTTGCGAACGCGGGCTAAAGCCCGCGTTCAGAGAAGATAAGACATTAGCTGTGCTTATGCAAAGTACTTTTATTTTACAGGATGACTTATTCAGAGAAGTTGGCTAAAGTATTCGCCACCCTTGGAGGACAACTGTCCGGGAGAGGTTTATCCATATGTTTTCAGCACTGCCGCCGAAACAAGGCCTGTACGACCCTCAATACGAGCACGACGCATGCGGTGTCGGCTTTGTGGTTGATATTGCAGGCCGTAAGTCCAACGACATCGTTCGGAGGTCGCTTCAAGTACTCGTAAACCTGGAGCATCGCGGCGCCAAAGGCTGCGAGGAAAACACAGGTGATGGGGCCGGAATTCTGATTCAGATTCCGCACGAGTTCCTGAAAGCGGAGTGCAGGAAACTGGGCTTCGAGCTGCCGTCGCCCGGCACTTACGGCGTCGGCATGGTCTGCCTTCCTCGCGACAACTATACGCAGCGCTGGTGCATGGAAATGATTGCCGCCGCCATCGAGCGCGCGGGACAGAAGGTCCTGGGCTGGCGCGATCTGCCGACGGACAATTCGCCGATCGGCGATTCGGCAAAGGCCGTGGAACCTGTGTTCAAGCAGGTCTTCGTTGAACGCAATCCATATCTGAAGACGGTCGACGATTTCGAGCGAAAGCTTTACCTGATCCGGAAACGCATCGAAAAGACGACCGGCGAGCTGTATTTCGGCAGTTTCTCGGCCCGGACTCTCGTCTATAAGGGAATGCTTTCGGCCGGGCAGATGGCAGTTTACTTCCCGGACCTGGTCGATCCGCGGATCACCTCGGCTCTGGCTGTCGTTCACCAGCGGTTCAGCACGAACACGTTTCCGAGCTGGTCGCTGGCGCACCCGTTCCGCTACATCTCGCATAACGGCGAAATCAACACGCTGCGCGGCAACATCAACTGGATGAAAGCGCGCGAGGCGCTGTTTCAATCGGAGTTGTTCGGTGAAGAGGTCAAGGACCTGCTTCCGGTGATCGTCGATGGCGGCAGCGATTCCTCCATGTTCGACAACGCCCTCGAAATGCTCGTTATGACGGGCCGTTCGCTTCCTCAAGCCATGATGATGCTCATTCCGGAAGCGTGGGACGGCCACGAGACGATGAGCGACGAGAAAAAGGCCTTCTATGAATATCATTCGTGCCTGATGGAGCCGTGGGACGGTCCGGCCTCGATGGTGTTCAGCGATGGCGTTGTCATTGGAGCCACGCTGGACCGCAATGGACTGCGTCCGTCGCGTTATTACGTCACCAAAGACGGCCTTGTCGTGATGGCGTCGGAAGTCGGCGTTCTCGATATTCCCGCGGAAAATATTCTGCTCAAAGGCCGTTTGCAGCCCGGCAAGATGTTGCTGATCGACACCGTGCAGGGCCGCATCATCGACGACGCCGAACTGAAGCACAAGATCGCCAGTGAACACCCTTATCGCCAGTGGCTGAATGAAAATGTCGTCCGGCTGGCGGATCTGCCCGGCCATCCGGTGCCGGAACCCGATCACGCGACAGTACTGCTGCGGCAGCAGGTGTTCGGCTACACCCATGAGGATCTGCGGATCCTGATGGCGCCGATGGCCAGGAACGGCGAAGAGGCCATCGGGTCCATGGGCACGGACACGCCGCTGGCGGTCCTTTCGGACAAGCAGCCGTTGCTCTACAACTATTTCAAGCAGCTGTTCGCGCAGGTCACGAACCCGCCTCTGGACGCGATCCGGGAGGAACTCGTCACTTCGATGTCCACTGCGCTCGGCCCGGAGAAGAACCTTCTGAAGCCGGAACCCGAGAGCTGCCACATGATCAAGATTCTGTCGCCGATCATGGACAACGACGATCTCGAGAAGCTGCGGAACATTTCCGTCAAAGGCTTCCGCTCTGTAACGTTGCCCATGTGTTTCAAGGCATCGGAGGGCGGCGAAGGCATGCGCCGCGCGCTTCAGGATTTATTTGAAACAGCGACTATTGCCATCCGGTCCGGGGCAACGATTCTGATCCTGTCGGACCGGCAGATCGACAAAGACTTCGCTCCGATTCCGAGCCTGCTGGCGACGTCCGGTCTGCACCACCATCTGGTACGCGAGGGTTCCCGCACCAAAGCCACGCTCATTGTGGAAACGGGCGATGCGCGTGAAGTGCACCACTATTGCCTGCTGATCGGCTACGGCGCTTCCGCCGTCAATCCGTATCTGGCCTTCGAAACGCTTGACGACATGATCCGCTTGCATCTGCTTACCGGAATCGATCACCAGAAAGCGGTGAATCACTACACCAAGGCCGTCAAGAAGGGCGTGCTCAAGGTGATGTCGAAGATGGGGATTTCCACGCTCCAGAGTTACCGTGGGGCGCAGATCTTCGAAGCCGTCGGACTCGATCAGAAATTCGTCGATACGTACTTTACGAACACGCCTTCACGCATCGGCGGCGTCGCCCTGGACGACATTGCCGCGGAGACTCTCGAACGCCATCGCTGCGCGTTTCCCGCGCGCCCTGTCCGTCTTCCGGATCTCGACTGGGGCGGCCAGTATCAGTGGCGGCAGGACGGCGAGTACCATATGTACAATCCCGAGTCGATCCATAAGCTGCAGTACTCGACCCGGTCGAACAACTACAAAATCTTCAAGGAATACAGCCAGATCATCAACACGCACAGCCAGAAGCTGTGCACGCTGCGCGGGTTGATGGATCTCAAATTCGCCGCGACACCGGTTCCGCTCGACGCAGTCGAAGCGGTGGAGTCGATCATGAAACGATTCGCCACCGGCGCCATGTCGTTCGGATCGATCAGCAAAGAAGCACATGAAACCGTTGCGATCGCGATGAATCGCATCGGGGGACGCAGCAATACAGGCGAAGGCGGCGAAGATCCGGCCCGCTACATCCTCGATGAGAACGGCGACTCGCGCTGCAGCGCGATCAAACAGGTCGCATCGGCTCGCTTCGGAGTCACCAGCCAGTACCTGGTCAGCGCCAATGAATTGCAGATCAAGATGGCTCAGGGCGCGAAACCCGGCGAAGGCGGACAATTGCCCGGCCACAAGGTGGACGAGGTCATCGCGCGCGTTCGCCATTCCACGCCGGGCGTGGGATTGATTTCGCCGCCGCCGCATCACGATATTTATTCGATCGAAGATCTGGCGCAGCTGATCTACGACCTCAAGAACTCGAACCCGCGCGCGCGGATCAGCGTCAAGCTGGTTTCGGAAGTCGGCGTTGGGACGATTGCTGCCGGTGTGGCCAAGGCGCACGCGGACGTCGTCCTGATTTCGGGCGACAGCGGTGGCACAGGCGCGTCGCCGGTAACGAGCATCAAACATGCGGGCATCCCATGGGAACTCGGTCTGGCGGAGACGCACCAGGTTCTTGTCCAGAACAACCTGCGAGGCCGCATCGTCGTGCAGACCGACGGTCAGTTGAAGACCGGCCGTGACGTTGTGATTGCCGCGCTCCTGGGCGCGGAAGAGTTCGGCTTTGCCACATCGGCGCTGATTGTGTCGGGCTGCATCATGATGCGGGTCTGCCACCTCAATACCTGCCCGGTCGGTGTTGCGACGCAGGATCCCGTATTGCGGCAGAAGTTCACCGGCAAACCCGAATACATCGTCAATTACTTCCGAATGATTGCCGAGGAAGTCCGTGAACTGATGGCGCAGCTGGGCTTCCGGACCGTCGATGAAATGGTCGGCCGCCGTGACCGCCTCGACACGCAGAATGCCGTCGAACACTGGAAGGCGAAGAAGCTGGATCTGACTCCGGTTCTTCACATGGCCCCGGTTCCCGCAAATGTGCCGACCCGGCGCGTACAGAGCCAGGATCACGGCCTCGAAAAGGCGCTCGACAACCGGATCATGGAACTGGCGAAAGACGCGCTCGAACACAAAAGGCCCGTCGAGTTGCAGCTTCAGATCCGGAATGCGAACCGGACCGTCGGCACCATCCTCGGCAGCGAGGTGACACGCCGTTACGGAGTCGAAGGCCTGCCGGAAGACACCATTCGAGTTCGCTTCACCGGCTCCGCCGGTCAGAGCTTCGGCGCATTTCTGCCGCATGGCATCAGCCTGACACTGGAAGGCGATGCGAACGACTACTTCGGCAAGGGTCTCTCGGGCGGCCGGCTGATGGTATTTCCACCGGCGGCCGCAACGTTTAAAGCCGAACAGAACATCATCATCGGCAACGTCGCGCTGTATGGCGCGACTTCCGGTGAAGCGCTCATCCGGGGTGTTGCCGGAGAACGCTTCGCCGTCCGGAACAGCGGCGCTGTTGCCGTCGTCGAGGGCGTCGGAGACCATGGCTGCGAGTACATGACCGCGGGACGCGTCGTTGTCCTCGGCAGGACCGGGCGGAATTTTGCCGCGGGCATGAGCGGCGGCGTCGCTTACGTCGTCGACGAAGAAGGCGATTTCGCGCAACGCTGCAATCTTCAGATGGTCGACCTTGAAGCCATCGAGGATCCGCAGGAAGAAGCCTTCGTGCGCGGTTTGATCGCGCGCCATGCGGATCTGACGCAGAGCGAACGCGCAAAACAGATTCTGGGCAACTGGTCTTACTTCCGTGAAAAGCTGGTAAAGGTTATGCCTCTCGACTATCGGCGTGTCCTCGCAGAGAAGAAAGAGCAGGCGGGAAAGACATTCGCGATGGTGCAACATGGGTAATCCAACAGGTTTTCTTGAAATCGGCAGAGTCAACTTCGAACGGCGGCCGGTCGACGAGCGTATTCACGACTGGAAGGAAGTCTACAAAGACTTTCCGGAGGACAAGCTCAAAGCGCAAGCCTCGCGCTGCATGGATTGCGGCATTCCGTTCTGCCACCAGGGCTGCCCTCTCGGCAACATCATTCCCGACTGGAACGATCTCGTGTACCGCGACCAGTGGCAGGAAGCGCTGTATCGTCTGCTCGCGACCAACAACTTTCCCGAGTTCACCGGCCGCATCTGCCCGGCGCCCTGCGAAGGTTCCTGCGTGCTCGGCATCAACGCGGACCCGGTCACAATCAAAAACATCGAAGTCAGCATCATCGACCGCGCTTTTAAAGAAGGTTTGATTCGCGCCCGCCGGCCCAAAATCCGGACGGGCCGCGCTGTCGCGGTGGTGGGTTCAGGTCCCGCAGGTCTGGCGGCGGCGGCTCAATTGAATCAGGCAGGCCATTGGGTCACCGTATTCGAGCGTGCGGATCGTGTGGGGGGGTTGCTGCGATACGGCATTCCCGAATTCAAAATGGAGAAGCGCGTCCTCGACCGCCGTCTGGATATCATGCACGAAGAAGGCATCATGTTCCGGACCAATGCCAATGTCGGCTTGAATGTCCCGGTGGAAGAACTCAAACGCGAATTCGACGCCATTCTTCTTGCCGGCGGCTCCACAGCGCCGCGCGATCTGTGGGTGCCGGGCCGCGAGTTAAGCGGCATTCACTTCGCAATGGAGTATCTGCCACTCCAGAACAAACGCTGCGAAGGCGACGAAATCGCGGATTCGGCGTTCATCACGGCCAAAGATAAACACGTCGTCATCATCGGCGGTGGCGACACTGGAGCCGACTGCCTGGGAACGGCCCACCGTCAAGGCGCCCGCTCGATTGTCCAGTTTGAACTCCTGCCAAAGCCGCCGGCCGAACGCGCCGCGGACAATCCCTGGCCGAACTGGCCCAATATATTCCGCACCTCTTCAGCGCACGAGGAAGGCGGCGGCCGGGAGTTCTGCGTTCTCACCAAGACCTTTACCGGCCGTGACGGGCGCGTCGCGCAACTCCATGCGGTGCATGTCGAGTTCGAAGGGCGGAACATGAAGGAAGTGCCCGGTTCCGAGTTCACATTGGACGCCGATCTCGTTCTGCTGGCCATGGGCTTCCTTGGCCCTGAGCGCCGAGGGATGCTGGATCAACTCGGCGTTGCCATCAACGAGCGCGGCAATGTCACCACCAACGCGGAGAAGATGACGAGCGTGCCGGGCATCTTCGCGGCAGGCGACATGGCCCGCGGCCAATCCCTGGTCGTGTGGGCCATCCGTGAAGGCCGCCAGGCTGCGAAATTCGTCGACAAATTTCTGATGGGCCGTTCGGACCTTCCGTAATGATTGTGATGAAGTTCGGCGGCACGTCGGTGGAGGACGCTGCCGCCATTGACCGTTCCTGCGGCATTGTCGGCGAGCGCATCTCGAAAAAACCTTTCGTCGTGGTGTCCGCGTTGGGCGGCGCGACCAACGGACTGCTCGAAGCCGGCAGCTTTGCCGCGCGCGGCGAGGTCGGAAAGGCGATGACGATTGCCGACCGTCTCGAATACCGGCACACAGAACTCCTGCCCTCGACCGAAGAACATTTCGTGCGTCTGCGCGAGTTGCTGAAAGCCCTTGGAGCCATCGGCGAATTTTCAACCCGCACACAGGATTTAATCGCATCGTATGGCGAGGCTCTGTCTTCGTTGATTTTCGTGGATCGGCTGAAGCGGCTGGGATTCGATGCGGCCCATATTGACGCGCGGCAATGCCTCGTCACGGACGATCGTTTCGGCAAAGCGGCGCCGCTGATGGATGTCACAACATCACGTCTGGAAGAAGCGTCCAGGTCTCATCTTGATGCCGGCCGTGTCGTGGTGATGGGCGGCTACATTGGAACAACCCTCGGGGGCACGGTCACCACGCTTGGCCGCGGCGGCTCCGATTATTCGGCGGCGATCGCCGGCGCCGCGCTTCATGCCGAAGAGATTCAGATCTGGACGGACGTCGACGGCATGATGACCTCGGATCCGCGTATCGTGAACTCCGTGTGGAAAGTAAAAGAGATTTCTTTCGACGAAGCATCGGAACTCGCCTATTTCGGCGCCAAAGTTCTTCATCCATTGACCGTGCTGCCGGCTGTTGAAAAAAATATTCCGGTGTATATCCTCAATTCCAAAAAGCCGAAAGGCACCGGAACGCGCATCACGCGGGAAGCCCGGCCGTGCAGAAATCTCATCAAATCGATCGCCTGTAAACGGGGCATCACGGTCCTCACCGTGTCTTCGTCTCGAATGCTGATGGCGCACGGATTTTTGCGCGCGCTGTTCGAAGTGTTCGACCGGCATCACACTTCGGTCGATATGGTCGCAACCTCCGAAGTCTCCGTCTCGCTGACCCTGGACAATGTGTCGTCGCTCGAAGCGATTGCTCAGGACCTGAAACAGCTCGGAGACGTTGAAACCGCCTCGCACAAAGCGCTGATCTGCCTGGTGGGGAACAACTTGAAATACACGCCTGGCGTGGCGCGCAGAGCGTTCGGCGGCCTGGGCGACATCAACATTCTCATGGTCTCCCACGGCGCCTCAAACATCAATTTCAGCTTTCTGATCGACGAAAAAGACGCCAACGCCGCGATCCAGAAGCTGCACGCCGATTTTTTCAGTGAAGTTGATCCGGAAGTGTTCGAATTGCAAGGGTGAATCGGTGATATAGACATTCCCCGCCTTTTCAAGGCGGGGTGGCTGCGCCATCAAGAAATGGACCCGTTCCTTAGCGGCGCAGACGGGGCGGTTAGTCACTTCCATCAACAAATAACGTGGGCTACGCGGTTCGTTGACAACCGTTATTACTGCTTCGCCCTACCGGGCTCGTGCTTCGCCCCGCCCGAGCGGTCTAACGTTTGATCGCTCGGGCTCCCCGCCTTGGAAAGGCGGGGAATGTCGACCTCGCCGTTTTCCTGCTGAGCCGGTGACCCTACAATTGAAGCTTCCGCAGCCTCAACGCATTCGTGATAACAGAAACGGAACTGAACGTCATCGCGGCGCTGGCGATCATCGGACTCAGCAGCAAACCCAGCACGGGATAGAGAACGCCCGCTGCGATAGGTATTCCGACGATGTTGTAGATGAATGCGAGCCAGAGATTCTGCCGGATATTCTTCATCGTGGCGCGGCTCAACTCGCGGGCTCGAACAATTCCAAGCAGATCACCTTTAACCAGCGTGATTCCGGCGGTCTGCATCGCAACGTCGGTGCCGGTGCCCATGGCGATCCCGACGTCGGCTTGCGCCAGCGCCGGCGCGTCATTGATACCATCACCGGCCATCGCTACGGCGCGGCCTTCTTTCTGCAGTGCTTTGACGATGCCGCCCTTCGCTGCCGGCAGCACTTCTGCGCGCACGTCATCGATCCCGAGTTGTCTGGCAACGGTCTGGGCCGTCGTGCGGTTGTCGCCGGTGACCATGACGATCCGCAGATGCTCATGGTGCAGTTTAGCGATGGCTTCCGGGGTCGAGGGCTTCACCGCATCCGCGACACCGACGAGTCCCGCAAGCTTTCCTTCAACCACAAGAAACACAACGGTCTGGCCATCCTTGCGGAGCCTCTCGGCAGCATCGGCAAATCGTTCCGGCGAAACCCCGGCATCCTCCAGTATTCTCAAGTTTCCAAAAACGGCCGGTCGGCCATCGACCTTTGCCTGTACGCCCTTTCCGGTGACCGCCTGAAAATCCGTCGCAACCGAGAGTTTTAAACTCTGCCGGACGGCAGCATCGACAATCGCACTCGCGAGCGGATGTTCGCTGTTCCGTTCAATGCTTGCTGCCAGGCGAAGCAATTCCGTTTCGTTGAAGCCCTCGGCGGGCACCAGTGCCGCCACAGTGGGCTTCCCCTGGGTCAATGTTCCGGTCTTGTCGACAACCAGCGTATCGACCTTTTCCATAACCTCCAATGCTTCCGCATTCTGGATCAGCACACCGGCGGCCGCGCCCCGGCCGACACCGACCATGACCGACATTGGAGTGGCAAGACCAAGAGCGCACGGGCACGCAATGATGAGCACGGCCACCGCATTCAGCAGCGCGTGAGGCAGCCGCGGCGACGGCCCGATCGCCAGCCAGACGAAAAAGGTAATCACAGCCACCAACACAACGGCAGGCACAAAGAACGCGGACACGCGATCTGCCAGCTTCTGCACGGGCGCCCGGCTCCGTTGCGCCAGACCGACCATCGCGACGATTTGCGAGAGCAGTGTTTCGCGGCCCACCCGCTTCGCTCGCATCAGGAAGCTCCCGGTACCGTTGATCGTGCCACCAATGACCGGATCGCCTTTTGTCTTCTCAACCGGAATGGGCTCGCCGGAAATCATCGACTCATCGATAGCGCTGGCGCCCTCGACGACGGCGCCGTCGACCGGAACTTTTTCACCCGGCCGGACGCGCAACACATCTCCAACACGCACCTGATCCAGAGGGACATCCTTCTCCGGCCCGAACGGCGGTATGAAGCGGGCCGTCTTTGGAGCCAATCCCAGCAGAGCTTTGAGTGCCTCTCCTGTCCGGCTACGCGCGCGCAATTCAAGAACCTGCCCGAGGAGCACCAATGCGGTGATCACCGCAGACGCTTCAAAATAGACCGGAAGACCGGCGAACAGAGCGGCGACGCTATATCCGTACGCAGCACCCGTTCCGATACCGATCAGCGTAAACATGTTGAGGTTGCGATTGATCAGTGAAGCCACGGCCCGCTGAAAAAGCGGCCAGCCGGCCCACAGAACCGCCGGCGTCGCCAGAATGAACTGAACGGGACGCGCGGTTTCGGACATGCCCAGGATTAGGGTGGGAATGGCTAGAGTCGCGGCAACCCGGAACCGCCGCGTCATGTTCTTGAGTTCGGTATCCGGTTCGTCCTCCAGCGAAGGCATTTCCGGCTCGAGTGCCATACCGCATTTGGGGCACGCGCCTGGCGCAGTGGCGCGCACCTCCGGATCCATGGGACAGACGTAGGCGGAAACCTGCGGACGCTTTCCGGCCTCGCTTTCGCGGGACCGGGCGTCTCTATCTTCGCTGAGAAATTGTTCGGGATTGGCGCGGAATCGTTCGAGGCACCTGGGATTGCAGAAATAGTAGGTCTGGCCTTTGTACTCGTACTTGCCGGCGGCGGTCTCCGGCAGGACCGTCATGTGGCAAACTGGATCTATTTCAAACAACGAGCCCCTGCTTGGACTTTTTACGATGCGCCCGGTAGATGAAGTATCCGAACGCGCCGAACAGACAGTACGGCAAAATCAACATCATCAGAATGCCGCGATTCAGCCCCGCGGCTAGAGCTCTGCCTTCAGACGAGTTCTCCAGGGCGGAACGACAGAGCGAGCAGCCTTGAGCCCACAATTCGGGATGTAGTCCAATCATCAGTGCACCCGTATCAGATGAGTCGCAGTCCCCAGAGTCTCGGGGTAGGTGAACGAAAACATGATTATAGCAAGGATGAGAGGAACGAACGTCAGAAGAACCAGATTGATCCGTTCGTAACGCAGATGCATGAAGATCGCCGCAATGACCAGAATCTTCGCCAGGGTCGTACAGACCAGCAGAAAAGCTTTCAAGCTTTCGTTAATAGGCGCATAGCCCAGGCCCAGGGCGGTTGCCGTCAGGATAAGAAGCCATACCCACGTTTTGAAATACAGTCTGTAGTTTACGGGATGATGTTCTTGATCGTGATCGTGTTCGTGATCAGCCACAGATGATCTCCTTACATGAGGTAATAAAATGCAAAAACAAAAACCCAGACCACATCGATAAAGTGCCAATACAAGCCAGCGTTCTCGACCTGATCCGCCGAATACTTCCCGAGCGCCGCGCGTATCGCCACGATCGCCAGGATCGTCACACCGCTGAGGACGTGAAACCCGTGAAAGCCGGTGATCACAAAGAACGTCGCTGCGAACTGCGGCACTCCCCATGGATTATGGGTCAGGCGCGCGCCCTCTTCAATCAAATGACTCCATTCGAAAGCCTGGCACCCGAGAAATGCCAGCCCGCCGACGACCGTGAGCGCCATGAATCGAACTGCCAGTTTCGGGTTCGCCGCGCGGGCCGCTCCGACCGCCATCGCCATTACCGCGCTGGAGGAGATCAGAATGAAAGTCATGAGCGTGATCAACACCATGTTGAAGACTTCCGTCTGCTTCGGCCAGGCCGGGCTGATACGGCGCATGAATCCGTATGCGATCAAAAACGCGGCGAATGTCAGCGCGTCCGAAATGATGAAAATCCACATCATGAACTTGCTCCACGAGGTGCCGAACGGCGATTTTCCGCCGCCCCAGTTGGAAGCAAGTATCCGTTGTTGTTCAGCAGCGAGGCTGGAATCCATTCAGTTCAGATCTCCCACAAATTTGCGTTAAGACAACAACATCATCAGAAAAAGATAAATCCAGAGCGCATCCATCACGTGCCAATAGAGGGCGATAAGTTTGAGCGGTTCGTGATTGGCGACCGTCAGCCGGTCTTTCAATGCCTTCCCTAAAACGACCGACAGCCCGATCACTCCGCCTAGAAGGTGCACGCCATGGAGGCCGGATAAAATATAAAAGAAACTGCTCTGCAGCGTAGACGGCAGATACACGCCTTCATTGACCAGTTGCTTCCACACCGCCAGTTGTCCAACAAGGAACCCAAGACCCAGAACGCCGCCGACGCTCAGCCAGCGCTTCATGCTCGCGGCGTCCTTCCGCTGGATCGCTTTTCGCGACAATTCAAGCGCGACGCTGCTCATCAGCAATACCGCGGTATTCGGCCACAACAGCCACGGCAACTCGATGTTCTGCCAGGTTGGCTGACCGCGCAGCACGATATACGCGCTCGACAGTCCGGCGAACAGCATGAGGATCGCCGTGAGCAGAATCCAGGTTGCGATTTGTCCCTTCGATACCGGGAACGAAGATTCCGGATCTCCGGAACCGCCATCGCCGCCCCGATCTGCGGGCGGAGGTGGCGGCAGGATGATTTCTTTTCGTTCTTCAACTAACGTCGGCATGGAATTCTCTTTTAATGTTTCGCCGTCGCGGTTGCAGGAACCGTCTGCGGAATGAAGTCTTCTTTCTCTCCGGGCACGCTGTAGTCAAAGGGCCAGCGATGCACCACAGGAAGCTCTTCTCCAAAGTTACCATGGCCCGTCGGGCAGGGCACGGTCCATTCAAGGCCGGTGGCCTGCCACGGGTTGTTGTCCAGCGCCCGCTTCCCGGCGAAAATGCTGATAAAGAAGTTGAGCAGGAAAATGAGCTGAGAGGCTCCCAGCACGAAGGCGGCTAATGTGATGAAAACGTTAACCGGCTGCTGCGCCTGCAGGAATAAGTACTGCGTCGGATCATAGATGCGCCGCATCTGGCCCCCGATACCCAGGATATGCATCGGGAAAAACACGCAATAGGCGCCAATGAAACTCAGCCAGAAATGGGCTTTGCCCAGCGTTTCGTTCATAAACCGGCCGAACATTTTGGGGAACCAGAAATAGATTCCACCGAATGCGGCAAACAACGGCGCGATGGCCATGACGAGATGGAAGTGCGCCACGACGAAGTAGGTATCTTGAAGTTGTATATCCGCTGCCGATGTCCCGAGGAATATTCCGCTCAGGCCCCCGCTGACAAACATCGACACGAATCCTATGGAGAACAGGCCCGCGGCAGTGAAGCGGATACGGGCACCCCAGACCGTACCTAACCAATTAAAGGTTTTCACAGCGGAGGGAACCGCAATCAACAATGTCGTGAGCGTAAAGACCGATCCGAGGAATGGATTCATTCCGCTGACGAACATATGGTGGCCCCAGACGATAAAACTCAGAGCGGCGATGGCCACCATCGAATAGACCATCATCCGATAGCTGAAAATCGGCTTCCTGCAGAACGTCGACAGAATGTCGGAAGCCATGCCCATGGCCGGCAGAACCACGATGTAAACTTCAGGATGTCCGAAGAACCAGAACAGGTGCTGCCAGAGCAGAGGATGACCGCCGGAGTGATCGACCGGCAGACCGTTCATGATCACGCCCGCCGGGACAAAGAAGCTCGTTCCGCCCACGCGATCGAACGTCAGCAGAATAGCGGCGCCCAGCAACACGGGAAACGCAAGCAGACCAAGCACGGACGTAACCAGCAGCGACCACTGAGTCAGGGGAAGCCTCATCATCGAGAGGCCGCGGGTGCGCATCGTCAGGATCGTCGTGATGTAATTCAGACCGCCCATCAATCCCGAGGCGCTGAACAGCGCGATTGCGGTAATCCATAAGGTCACGCCGGTACCTTGTCCAGGCGCCGCCGCGGGAAGTGCGCTGAGTGGCGCGTAGGACGTCCAGCCTCCCATCGGTGCTCCGGTCTGCACAAACAATGCGGAGAAAATCACGACACAGGAAACCAGAAATATCCAGTACGACAGCGCGTTCAGGAATGGGAACGCCATGTCTCGCGCGCCGATCTGCAGCGGAATCAGGAAATTTCCAAAGCCCCCGGTCAGCACAGCTGTAAAAAGGAAGAAGACCATGATGGTGCCGTGCATCGTGACGAGCGAAATGTAGAATTCGGGCGCCATGATGCCGCCCGCCCACGCCGTAGGGAAGAGCTTGGCCATATTCGGAGACAGCGTCGTCGGCCACGCGAGCTGATACCGCATCAGCATGGACAGAAAACCGCCGACAACAGCCATTGCCATCGCGGTGATCATGTATTGAATGCCGATGATCTTATGATCCGTACTGAAAATATATTTCCGGATAAAGCCCAGCTCGTGGTGGGTATGCTCGGCTGTGTGGGACTCGCTCATGATTCCCCTTTCATCTATTCAGGCTGCGCGCTTGCGCTACTGTTTACCGGCTTCTTCCAGCCATTTATTAAATGCGTCCTGCGACTCGTCGACTGTGAAGGCCGCCTTCATTCGATAGTGTCCGAGACCGCACAGTTCAGCGCATGCGACCTCATATTGTCCCGTAAGGGTCGGCGTAAACCATACCTCGATAGCCATGCCGGGAACGGCATCCTGCTTCATGCGGAAATTCGGAAGGAAGAAGCTATGAATGACATCCTTCGAGCGCAACTGGACCCGAACCGGCTTGCCGACAGGCGCGTGCATGACGCCGATGCTCAAGACGTCGTCTTTGGCATTCGGATCGCTCCGGTCCAGACCAATCGGGTTCGTGCCCGTGATGAGTTTCGTATCTGTGCGGCCGAATTGGCCGTCCGGCCCGGCGTAATGGAAGTTCCATGCGAACTGTTCGCCGGTAACTTGAATGATGGTCGCATTCTTGGGAGCATCGGCAAAATAGATCGAAGCCCAGACCCGCTGCCCCATAAATACAAGGACCGTCAGGATTACTGCTGTCAGGATCAGTAAAAATGCTTCGGCTTTGGGATTGTCGTGCCAGTATTCGGCCCGTTCCGTTCCACTTTCCCCATATCGTGCCACGAAGTAACCGAGCGCGCCCTGAACCAATATAAAGGCGATACCGCTGACGACCAGCACCGCCATGAACAGGCTGTCTATTTTTGCGCCGTGCTCGGAAGCCAGTTTCGGAAACCAAAAGGGTTGTGCAATAAAGAAATAAAGCGAGACAATGATGAGAACAAGAAGCAAACCGGCCAGTACGACCCCGCTCAGGGTTATCCGACCTGGCCCTGTGCCATCGGCCATCTGAATTCCCTCCTAAAGGTAGGAACCGAACCACGGACGCAAAGCAAATCAGGAATTTAGCAAAAGCGTTAGGTGACGTAAACCACAAAGGTGGTTTAACCTTAATTTATGCCTTCGAGAGCGGCCACTGCAGAACCGGAAGTCGACAACGACACTTCCATTCAACTGCAGCCCTTGTATCACGTCATCCTGCTGAACGATGACGACCACACCTATGACTACGTCATCGAAATGCTGGAAAAGATCTTCGGCTTTTCCGAATCGAAAGCGCTCTCGCATGCGGTCGACGTGGATACCCACGGCACGACCATCCTGCTGACGTGTGAACTCGAAAAGGCCGAACAGAAGCGCGACCTGATCCATAGCTATGGCCCGGACTGGCGGTTACCGCGTTCATTGGGGTCCATGGCGGCGATTGTGGAACCGGCGGCAAGCTGAGACGAGACGAAGCGGAAGGAACCTACGGATAATTGCGGATTTTCTTCGCTAGTTTCCGGATCTCCTCCGCCGACAGCACCTTCTCGTCGACCATTCCCAGCAGAAACTGATCCACCGATCCCGCACAGAACCGGTCGATGATCTGCCGGACCGCGCGTGCCGCGACGCTGAGTTGCGGCACTTTCGCCCGGTACACGAAGACCTTTCCTGCCAACTTGTGGCCGAGATAGCCCCGCGCCTCCAGCCGCCGCAGCAGCGTTCTGACCGTTGGGTCCTTCAATGTATGCCGCGGTTTCAGCGATTCCCGGACCTCCTCGGAAGTCGCCGAGCCTTTCGACCAGATGAAATTCAGAATCGCCTGCTGCAGATCCGTAAGCGGACGCCGGTGAGTGTTACTCCTTGGCATGTGACGAACTGTAACATGCATTCACATCTCCCGCAAGCCGGAGTCGACATGGTGTGTGGTCGCGACGCCGCGGACGCCATTCGTCGTTTCAGTAACCATTTACCCTCCCGGCGGCCGGCTCGGGCGGCATCAATGTCGACTTCCCGCTTACTGTTCAATGGACGCGTCGATCCAATCGACACAGCGTTGTGGGTCGACTAGCCGCGAAGCAGGTTTAGCCGCAGATGACGCGGATGACGCAGATGGGCGCTTCAATAAGTCTTTTTCAGCGCCGATCTGCGTCATCCGCGTCATCTGCGGCTAAACAACTTTGACGGAGCCGTGGTAATTCGTCGCTAAGGGGGTTGACTATCTCACCGTTTAGCGTATCCTTATAGGCGGCGTAAAGAAATCGCCAAAATTCAAATGTTCGGTAGCTCCTTGTCTAATCGGTTGTCGATTGTTCCTTGATCCCACCGCAAAGCCCCGGAAGTTCCCTTACAAGATTAGGAAAATAAATGTCGAAAAAAATATTTGTTGGAAATCTGTCGTTTCAAACCACAGAAAGCGATCTCACTAACGCATTCGCGCAGCACGGCAGTGTCGAAGCGGTGGCGATCATCACGGACCGCGATACAGGCCGATCCAAAGGCTTTGGATTCGTGACGATGACGGATGGCGCAGACCAGGCAATTGCCCAGTTGAGCGGCTCCGAACTCAATGGCCGAACGTTGACGGTGAACGAAGCCAAGCCCATGGTAAAGAGGGACTTCGGCGGCGGCGGCGGCGGCGGTCGAGGCGGCGGTGGTGGTGGACGCGGTCGTTACTAACGAACGCGCTCCTGATTGAATCAAAAGGGGACAGGTCACCGAAAAGAAGTGACCTGTCCCCTTTTTTTGATTCCGATGGTTCGGGCGCTCAGTCGCCGCGGCCGCCGCGCTGTCCTCTTGCTCCTCCGCCTCCGAATGGAGGATAGGTGCGGGGATTCAAAATGTGGCGGTCGATAAAGAAGTCGGCCAATTGTGCGGAGAGGACTGCGAATTCGGGATTGCTGTCGAACGCATGCGGCACGCCTTCAAAGGCGTGGAATTCCACGGGAACCTTCGCGTCCTGAAACTGCTGTACCAGCTTCCTGCTGCTTTCGATCGGAATCGTGACATCCTTCATCCCGTGGAAAATCGCAATGGGCGGAAAACCTGACGCGATATAAGTGGTCGAATTGGCGGCTTTCCGTGCCGCCTCATCGCTGCCCGCGGGCAACATGCTGGCCGTAACGTTCGTCGCCGGATAGTACGCAAGGCAGACCGCAACCTTCGTGCTGACGCCCGCATTGCCGCCTGTACCTTCGAATTCAGGACGATCACCGGTGCCCGCCGTGAAGAGCGCATGGTAGCCGCCGGCCGAGTAACCGACGACACCGATGCGCTGCGGATCGATGCCGAGAGTCTTCGCGTGGGCGCGGACCCAGCGAATGGAGGCCTTGGCATCGTGAATCAAAGCGGGGTAACCGGCCTGTCCCGCGAGACGATACTGAGCCGCAATCGCCACGTATCCTCGCGCTGCAAACGGCTTGATCCTTTCAGCAAGCGACTCTTTGTTTCCGCCGGTAAATCCGCCGCCATGAAAATGGATCGTCGCCATTTGTTTGGCCGTCACTCCTGCAGGCGGGCGGTAGATATCGAGTTTCAGATCCATGTCGCCGCCTTTGCCGTAAATGACATCGCTCTCGACAGTGACCTTGCTCTGCGACGGTTCGGGAACCTGCACCGCCGCGCTCAACACCGGCACCGCCGAACCCGCCAGCGCCGCTCCAATGAAACCCCGTCTGCCCATGTCGCTCATCTCATCCTCCGGTAGTGTGAAAGTGCCATAACTATAGACTGCGCTTCATGGGATTCCAAACTGTCACTACCATATGGAGGCAATAATTCGCGAAGCAACTGGAGAGGGTGAATGGATCTGTAAAGGACGCGTCTAATTTCATAAGAGGGTGCTCATATGAACAGATTAATCAAAAACGCCATTTTCGGTGCCATTGGCGGAGTTGCGGGGACAGCGGTCATCGGCCAGGCTATGGGGATTCTGTCGAAACTTCAGCCGGAAAAGGACAGGAAACTGGAAGAGCAGCTGATCTCAGAGAACCCGACGGAAAAGCTCGCTCGCGTCGTGGTCGAGGATGCTCTCGGAATCCGCATAAGCGGCGAGACAAAATCTGCGCTTGGGCAGGCGGTCCGCTGGGGCTACGGCATCGGCTGGGGAGCCGTCTATGGAATTCTACGAAACGAATTTCCTGTGATGGCGAAAGCCGGAGGGCTCCCTTTCGGGATTGGCCTTTCGCTTTTAGGCTGGACGGTGTTGCTGCCTATGTTCAATCTGACGCCGCCACCGCAAAAATTGCCCGTGAGCACACATGCTCAAGGACTCGTCAGTCATTATGCGTATGCGGCGGCTGTGGAAGGTGTGTGCCGGCTCTGCAATACGGTGGAGCAGGCTGCCACAGGCGCTCCGCAACGAACCAAGCCGGAATTGCGGCGGGTTTCATAATCGCGCCCGCGCCAAACGTTACACGACACCCTTCGAACACCACTCGCGGATGACGTAACTGGCAGATCAGCCGATTTCGTAGCAAACTAGAGTTGATATGCTGACGTCCTACATTCAAGCCGCCATGAAGCGGGCCCACTATGAAATCCTTACTGACGACGGGACCTTTTACGGTGAGATTCCCGGTTTCGACGGGGTTCTTGCGAATGCCGGTACGTTGGAGGAATGCCGGGAGTAATTGGCAGAAGTGCTGGAAGAATGGCTCCTTGTGCGCATCTCCCGGAGGTTTACGTTACCCGTGATCGATGGTCTTTCTCTTTCTGTCAAAGAAGTTGTGTAGTGCCACCTTTTGGACCGACCAAGCGAAAGGATCTGCTCCACTATTTGAAAAGACTCGGCTTTGAAGGCCCTATTTCCGGTGACAAACATGAGTTTCTTGTAAAGGGATCGCTCGTTCTTACGATTCCGAACTCGCACGGTTCAGACATCGGAAAGAAGCTCCTCACGAAGATCCTCCGTCAAGCGGGAGTTGATCGCAAGGATTGGAAAAGCTCTAACCGCAGGATGGACAGAGAGCGAACTGCGCTAGTCCCGGCTCCCAGAGCTCACCTTACCCGCTGCCGCGCTGCGGCTCATTCATGGATGGATTCCTCTTTGTCTAATTGAAGAAAGATCTCTTCAGCTGCGGCGACAAATGATTCGTCAGAGAGTTCTGGTAGGTCGAGAGCGAGTGATCGCTTTATGATTTCAGAAGCCGCCTCCGCTTCTCTGCCTCGGGGAGCCGCTCGAAGGAATTTAATAGTTCCTCGACGGACCTTCTCATAACTTCAACCTCCCCGCCATTATGGCTTGCCCTTCGGCGCTAATGAAGAATGACCAGTTGGTGCTTGCCAGAAGTGCGCGGCAGTAGGAACAGGATTTGGAACGGTACCCGATTGGTTGGTTATGGATAGCGTCATCCACGCCGCAGGCGTGTGTTTCGGAGCAGGAAGCTG
>DASXLG010000023.1 GCA_036496425.1 Terriglobia bacterium
TCCACGAAATCTGTTGTCTCGCGCAATCCAGCTGTATCCGCCAGCGAAAGCGGCACCCCTTCGATATCGATCTTTTCCCTCAGAACGTCGCGCGTGGTGCCTGGAATCTCTGTGACGATCGCACGTTCTGCCGAAACCAGGCGATTGAACAGGCTCGATTTTCCAACGTTCGGCTTTCCAAGAATCGCTAACCGCAAACCCTGTGAGAGCAATTTGCCATAGCCAAAGCTATCGCATAATGCGTTGAGTTCCTGGCGTATTGGCTGAAGAGTGTCGAAAATGAATATATTTGCAGGCACGTCGACATCGTCCTCTGCAAAGTCGATACCGGCTTCGAGATGTGCGATGACACCGACCAGTTTGTCTTTGACGGGGCGAATCCGTTTCGAGAGCGAACCGCCGATCTGCCGCAGGGCCGTTTT
This sequence comes from Terriglobia bacterium, assembly GCA_036496425.1. Taxonomy (NCBI): domain Bacteria; kingdom Pseudomonadati; phylum Acidobacteriota; class Terriglobia; species Terriglobia bacterium. The sequence continues at coordinate 423 of DASXLG010000023.1, forward strand.
TGCCTGCTGTGAGGTTTGCGCTTCGATGAACTCGCGCACCGACTCCGCTTGAATCAGATCCATTTTGCCGTGCGCGACCGCGCGGAGTGTAAATTCGCCGGGAGCCGCGATTCGGGCGCCTGAAGACCGGGCGGTTTCCAGGATCCGGCTCAGAATCATTGGATTTCCGTGAGCGCTGATTTCCAGAACGTCTTCGCCGGTATAGGAGTGAGGACTCTGGAAGAAGGTCGCAACAACTTCGTCGATCTGCTCACCGGCGGAATCCAGCCAGCGGCCGACTACCGCCTCTCGATGAACACACTGCCCACCCGGCCGGCTCGGCTTAAAAAAGCGACGCGCGATGGCTGGCACCTGCGATCCTGATATTCGGAGAACCCCCACGCCGCTGTGCCCAAGAGGGGTCGATATCGCGACAATCGTTTCGGCGCTCGAAACGATTTTGTGCAGGCCCTCCTGCATGATCAGGTTCCTTGCTGTTCGTTCGGCCGAGGACGGGCGCGGAGCTTTGCTTCTGCCTGCGGGGACCAATACTTATTGATGAAGATTTGTTGTCCCACGCTGATGATGTTGCTCGTCAACCAATACAAGGCCAACCCGCTGCCGTAATTCAGAAACATGAACGTGAAGACGATCGGCATGACCAGCATCATCTTGGCCTGAGCCGGATCTACGTTAGGTGTAGGAGTCAGCTTCTGCTGCGCAAACATCGCGACCGCCATTGCAATCGGAATGATGTAATAGGGGTCCGGCTGGGATAAGTCCTTGATCCAGAAGATCCAGGGCGCCCTGCGAAGCTCGATCGAATAACCCAGGGCACTGTAAAAGGCAAACAGTAACGGCATTTGTAGTAGGAGTGGCAGGCAACCTCCCATGGGGTTGACACCGTGCTCTTTGTACAAATTCATCATGTCCGTTTGCACTTGGGTTCGCCGAGGGTCGCTCGCTTTCAGCTTCTTGTACTGATCCTGCAGGCGCCGCATGTGCGGCTGAATCTTCTGCATCTTCAGCATCGAAACCTGTTGCTTGAGTCTCAAAGGAAAGAGAATCAAGGTCAACCCCACGGTCAACAGAATGATGGCCCAACCGAAATTACCGACGTATTTGTGGATCCAAAGCAGGATGTCCAGCAATGGCTTCGCGATAAAGCCGAAGTATCCATAATCCAACGCGGCGTACAGTTCAGGATCCGCTTGCTGCAGCGACTGACGCTGCTTCGGTCCAACATAGATCCGAATTGCCGTGTCCTGCGGCACCGAGTAAGAAACAGCCAGCGACGGCACCGGCTTGCCGTCCGGACCGTTGTATTCCTGTTTCCGGATCTTGACAGCCTCGGGCATCCCAAACATGAACGCGGCCAGAAAGTACTGATCTTCCACACCCGCGCGGGGACTGTTGAAGTCCTGCGGATCCTTCAGGCTCCGCAATGCGACGCGTTTGTATGCGTTCACATCCGATTGGTAAACGGCATTCTTCCTGGCAACATCCTGCGCGATGGACTGATCGCCGAATACGCCCTGCCATACGAGGGAATACGGAACGGGTTTGCCTTCCTTCGTAACAGTCGCCTTAAGCGAAAAGAGATATTTGTCCTTATCGAAGGCCAGGTCCTTCCGCACATACAGACCACTCCCTGCAAACTCCAAACTCAGCGAATCACCTTCCCGATGGCCGGCAAACGCCGCTTTCGCAAGTTGATCGTCGATGGTTTTATCGCCGGTGGTAATCGCCAGAGGCGACCCCACCTGCATCGGGGCGGACTGATTGATGAGTTCGAGGGAATGGCCTGCGCCGTCCGTGTAATCCTTGAGCTTGTAACTCTTCAAAACACCGCCGATGTTCGAAACAATTGCCGTATACAGAGGCGTATCGACCGTAAAGTCCTCTGTTTTTCCGCCTTGGATTTCGGCTGCGTGTGCAACTTCCGGGGCTTCGACATTCTGTTGTAAGGGTGGGACCACGGGAGCTTTCTGTGACGAAGGGGGCGAAGCCTGCGCGGCTTGCTGCGGCTCTTGTCCTGTCGGCGGCGGTGAATAAAGCGCCCGAAATGCATACAGCACGACGAACGACAGGACGAAAGCGATAATGACTCGTTTTTCCATTAAAAATTTAAGCTCTCTACCTCAAGGGATCGAATCCTCCGCGGTGCAGAGGATGGCAGCGAAGAAGTCTACCGGCCGCTCGCACAACTCCGCGTAACAGCCCATATTCTCCAATCGCTTCACTGGCATATTCGGAACATGTGGGAGTAAACCGGCAGGCAGGAGGCAGCCAGGGTGAAACAACCAGCTTATAGACTTTCAAAACCGTTAGTCCCAGGCTGCGCGTGAATTTCAGATTCATTTTTCCGCTCCGAAAAGAGCGATCAGTTCATCTCGAAGTTCTTCAAACCTTCGCTCGTTGCAGGAGCGCCGCGGGTTCAACACAAAATCAAAGCCGACAGGTATTACCGTCAATGAAGTTCGGAGAATTTCCCGGACGCGCCTCTTGACTCGATTTCGATCGTGCGCTTTGCCGAGTTTTCTAGGTGTCGTCAGGCCAAATCGGCTGTGTTCCAGACCGTTTCGCAGCGCGAACAACACAAAGGAGCGCGAAACCCGTTTGGAGCCTTTCCCGTAAACTTTTTTAAATTCTGCGGCATTCCGCAGTCGAAAATCCTTTGGAAATGCATTCGACCCGGCAACAGGCACGGCTGGAAAGCACTAATAGTGCTCTACTGCTACTCGCTTGCGGCCCTTATCCCGCCTCGCTTTCAGCACGAGCCGCCCGCCACGGGTCTTCATCCGCTCGCGGAATCCGTGCGTTTTCGCACGACGGCGGTTGTTCGGTTGGTATGTCCTCTGTGGCATTCGTCTGCTCCTTCGAAAACCTTAAATTTAACACATCGGCCCGCTAAAAGCTTGGAAAACGCGTCGTTGAAAACGAGAAATGGAAGTGCTAACCTTTCGCGGCTCTCACGCCAATTGGACTGGTTTTTTCCACATGTGTGGAAAATTCTGTGGAAATCTCACCCTTTTTAAGTGACTGAGAAATGGACACCTGGCAGCAAGTTCTCGATATCGTTGAAAAGAAAGTCAACCAGCAAAGCTACAACACGTGGTTCAAACCGACGCAACTCATCAGACACGACGATAAAGCGCTCTATGTTCGCGTTCCTAACGCGCTTTTTCAGGATTGGCTGAACGATCATATCGACGTCGTCCTGGAGGCCTCCAAGCTTGCAGGTATCGGCGACATCAGCGTGATCTACATCACCGAAAAGGCCCCACCCGACCCGGTAACGCCGGCACAAGGCAAACTCGATTTCGAATCGATCGACAACACCCTCAATCCGAAATATACATTCGATTCTTTTGTTGTCGGGTCCTCGAACCAGTTCGCGCACGCCGCCGCACTGGCCGTCGCCGAGAAGCCGTCGAAAGCCTACAATCCCTTATTTCTTTACGGGGGCGTGGGCCTCGGAAAAACGCACTTGATGCATGCAATTGGGCACATGATCAAGTTGAGCAACAAGCAGTTGCGTTTGAGCTATATATCCACCGAAAAGTTCACCAATGAAGTAATCAATGCGATCCGTTATGACAAGATGCTCAGTTTCAAGGAACGGTATCGCAATAACGATGTCCTGTTGATCGACGATATCCAATTTATCGCTGGCAAGGAACGGACGCAGGAAGAATTCTTCCATACGTTCAATTCCTTGTACGACACGCACAAGCAAATCATTATTTCGGCAGATTGTCCTCCACGGGAGATACCTACATTGGAGGAACGCCTTCACTCCCGTTTCGAGTGGGGCTTGATCGCCGACATTCAACCTCCCGATCTCGAAACGAAAGTCGCCATCATCAGGAAGAAAGCAGAGCGCCAAAATATTTCTCTTCCAGACAACGTTGCGCTCTATATCGCAAGCAAAATCAAATCGAATATCCGAGAACTCGAAGGCGCACTCGTCCGTTTAATTGCCTACTGCTCTCTCAAGGGGTCCGAGGTTACTCTTGCGATGGCTCAGGAAACATTGCATGACATCCTCGGACCAACCGAACGAGCCATCAATGTCGAAATGATCCAGAAAGTCGTTGCGGATCATTTCAAAATGCGGGTTCAAGATTTGAAATCGAAGAACAATTCCAAATCCGTTGCAATGCCCCGGCAGATATGCATGTACCTATGCAAAAAACTGACGGGCGCCTCGCTGCCTCAAATCGGGCGGGAATTTGGAGATAAGCACCATACGACCGTTTTACATTCCGTCAATAAGATCGAAGCGCTTTGCCAGCGTGATGGAGAATTCAGCCGCCAGATCCAAAACTTTTTATCATCCTTCAAGTAAATCATGTGGACCAGTTGTGGAAAACCGATAGGGATAATCGTTCCACACTGTATCCACAGGATCAGTGCGCTGTTATTCACAGCCTGATTTCCTTGTAATTTGAACTAACGATTGGTGATCGCGTCTCTGGCGCAGATATTCAGCTGACTACAAATAGGAGTTATTAATAACACTATGGAATTTACAGTCAGGAAGTTTGATCTCTTACAGGAGTTGACTCTCATTCAGGGAGTTGTCGAGCGCAAGACCACTATTCCGATTCTTGCCAATGTTCTTGTCCGCGCCGAAGGTGGAGAACTTCATATTGCAGCGACAGATCTGGAAATAGGACTGAAGTCTCTTTGTCCCTCCAAGACGACCAATCCCGGTACGATTACATTACCTGCAAAACGGCTGTATGAAATTGTCCGTGCCTTACCCGACAAAGAAATCAAATTCAAGCGAGGTGAAGCCAACTGGGTTACCGTAACCTGCGGTTCCAGCCGGTTTCGCATCGCCGGTCTTCCGCAGGAAGATTTTCCGGCTCTTCCTGAAGCGAAAGCAACGGTTGTTAGGATTCCCGCAGACGTCCTGGCAAAACTGATCGCAAGAACCATCTTTGCGATCAGTACCGAAGACTCCAAGTACACTCTCAGTGGCGCATTGCTGTTGCTCAAGCCCGGTTCAATCACCATGGTTGCCACTGATGGTCATCGCCTTGCCCATGTGGAAAAACTGGAAGAGCTCGAAGATGTTACTGAAGAGATAAAGGTTATTGTTCCAAAGAAAGCGATGAGTGAATTGCTGCGAATGATTTCAGAGAGTGCAGACACAGAACGGATCGGCTTTTCAAAGGATGATAACCATCTGTTCTTTGACATGGGCAAGCGGCTCCTGATTTCGCGCATGCTGACCGGGCAGTTTCCGAACTATGAAGCCGTATTGCCGCGCAACAACGACAGAATCGTCACAATAGGACGCGACGAACTCGGCGCCGCAATCAAACGGGTTGCGATCCTTTCAGACGAGCGCTCACGAACTGTTAAACTTGCCCTGGGAGCCGGCTCTCTTGAACTCACCGCCAGTCATTCTGACCTGGGCGAGGCCCATGAGACGTTGGAGGTCGATTACAAGAAGGAAGACCTGCAGGTTGGATTTAACTTCCAATATTTACTCGACTTCCTGACCACTGCAGACGAACCCGAAGTAAACCTCGAATTCAAAGATAGCGAGAGCGCCGCCCAATTGCGCAGCCAGCCCGCCACCGACTACAACTATCGTTATGTGGTGATGCCAATGCGGATCTAGGTATTCTTTAACTGTAGGATTGGGCCTCTTTCGACCATACAATATATTGAGAGTGTCAGATCAGTAATCCACTACATAAACGGCATTTTGGTCTTCAATGGCGCTAACTTTCCCTGCCGGAAATCCCCGATTTTTGATAAAATAAATGTTACTTTTCTGAGCGGAGCGAGAAGTCTTTTCTCTCCGAGCATTTCCAAGGAAAACCGAAGCACGCGATATCCGCCTCGGGGCGAGCAGGTGCGAATAGATGGCAGAACAAATTGAATATCCAGGTGGAAACGGGCAGGGAGAGCCCCCCAGAACCGACGCCGATTACGGCGCTGAACATATCAAGGTTCTAGAGGGGTTAGAAGCAGTTCGGAAGCGTCCCGCCATGTACATCGGTTCGACGGGAATCGATGGGTTACATCACCTTGTTTACGAAGTTGTCGATAATTCGATCGACGAAGCCCTGGCCGGCTTCTGTACAGAAGTTCACGTCGTCCTACATATCGACAACTCTGCCACTGTTATCGATAACGGCCGCGGTATTCCTACGGAAATTATGCCGAAGGAAGGCAAACCCGCAGCAGAAGTTGTGCTGACGAAGCTGCACGCGGGCGGCAAGTTCGATAATTCTGCGTATAAAGTTTCTGGAGGTCTTCACGGCGTCGGAATATCCGTCGTTAATGCGCTATCGGATTGGCTGAATCTCGAAATCTGGCGCGGCGGGAAAGTGTACGTTCAGAGCTACAACCGAGGTGTTCCAGCGGGTCCGCTTGAGATGACCGGTCATACCGACCGTCGCGGAACGAAAGTTACCTTCAGGCCCGATGATCAAATCTTTGAAACAACGGATTTTAGTTTTGATGTTCTGTCCCAGAGGCTTCGGGAACTGGCCTTTTTGAATCGTGGCCTTCTGATCACGATCGAAGACGCGCGAACCGAAAAGAAGCACGAATTCCATTACACCGGTGGAATCGTCTCCTTCGTGGAGCATCTGAATAAGAACAAAAACGCACTGCATGACAAGGTGATCTATTTCGAAGGTCTTCGCGACGGCATCGATCTGCAGATTGCGATGCAATACAACGACGCCTATCAGGAGCAGATATTCACCTTCGCGAACAACATCAACACGCATGAAGGCGGCACGCACATGATTGGCTTCAAGTCCGCCTTGACCCGAAGCCTCAACAGTTATGCGATGGCCAACAACCTCTTCAAGGAAGTGAAAGAGAACCTGTCCGGAGATGATGTGCGTGAAGGATTGGTCGCGGTCATCAGTGTAAAACTACCGAATCCCCAGTTTGAAGGCCAGACGAAGACCAAGCTTGGCAATAGTGAAGTCAAAGGAATTGTCGAAACGCTCGTCAACGAGGGTCTCAGTAATTATCTGGAAGAGAATCCCGGGCTTGGTAAAAAGGTCATCGGCAAAGCCATCGAAGCCGCGCGCGCGCGTGAAGCTGCACGGCGGGCCCGCGAACTGGTGCGCCGCAAAGGGGCTCTCGATAGCATGTCCTTACCTGGAAAATTGGCGGACTGCCAGGAACGATCCCCGGAAAACGCAGAAATCTTCATTGTTGAGGGAGATTCCGCCGGCGGGTCCGCAAAGCAGGGCCGAGACCGCCGGACGCAGGCGATTCTGCCGATCAAAGGAAAGATCCTGAATGTCGAGAAGGCGCGATACGACAAGATGCTCACGCATCAGGAAATTGTGGCCATGATCACTGCATTGGGCACCGGAATCGGACAGGACGATTTCGATGTTTCGAAGCTGCGGTACCACAAAGTCATCATCATGACGGACGCCGACGTTGACGGTTCGCACATCCGAACGCTCCTGCTGACGTTTTTCTACCGCCAGATGGGGCAGCTTATTGAAAACGGCAATATCTACATTGCACAACCACCGCTCTTCAAAGTGAAAAAGGGAAAAAGCGAGCAGTACATCAAGGACGAGCGTCAGATGTCCCGCTTCCTCCTGAAGAAAGCAACCGAGAATCTCACCATCGAAGCAAACGGCCATGAACTGAAGGGCCGCGAGCTGACGAGCTTCCTGGAGAAGATGATCGAACTGAACGGTGTTTTCCAACGTGTCGATCGCCATTTCCGCGACGGGCGCATTACGGATCTTCTTCTTTCCATGGGCGCCGATAACCGGGTGTTGTTGGCCGATGCAGAAAAAATGAAGGACATCGCGCAAAAAATCGAGGCATTCGGCTATTCCGTAGAGGTGTCCACGGATGAGGAGCACAGCGTACAGAAGCTCCTTTATCACCAGGGGAGTCAGTCGCCACGATTAATCGCTTATCAGCAACTCTCCAGTCCCGAATATCAACGCCTGCTGGTTTTGCACAAAGCTCTCGGCGAATTGGACCATGCGCCATTCACCGCCAAAACAGAATCCACAACAGCAACACTGAAAGATCGTCAGGCATTGATCGATCACATTATGAATCTGGGCAAGAAAGACCTCCAGATCACGCGATATAAAGGTCTGGGAGAAATGAATCCTGAGCAACTCTGGGAAACCACGATGGATCCCGAGAAACGCACCCTGCTGCAAGTCCAGATCAAGGACGCCGTCGACACGGACGCCATTTTCACTGTGCTGATGGGCGATGCTGTTGAACCTCGCCGGAAATTCATTGAAGACAATGCGCTGGAAGTGAAGAACCTGGATATCTAAAACCGTATGGCAGACGAGATCACACCGACACCACCACCACCGCCTCCTCCGGCAAACCTTGTCCCGGTAAACATCGAAGACGAGATGCGGAAGTCGTACGTCGACTACGCAATGAGCGTCATTATCGGACGTGCCTTGCCCGACGTGCGCGATGGCCTGAAGCCGGTTCATCGCCGCATTCTTGTCGGCATGCGCGACATGGGACTTGCGTCCAATCGCGCGTATCGCAAATGCGCCAAAATCGTAGGCGAAGTGATGGGCAACTATCACCCGCACGGTGACAGCCCGATCTACGACGCCCTGGTGCGAATGGCGCAGGACTTCTCTTACAGATATCCGTTGGTCGACGGCCAAGGAAACTTCGGGTCCATCGACGGAGATCCCCCCGCAGCAATGAGGTACACCGAAGCGCGGATGGCGCCGTTCGGCGAGGCGCTTCTCGAGGATATCGAGAAAGAGACGGTCGATTTTGTACCCAACTATGACGAAGATCGCGAAGAACCCTCCTACCTGCCCAGCAAGGTTCCAAATCTTCTGGTGAATGGCTCGAACGGTATTGCGGTCGGCATGGCCACGAACATGCCACCGCACAATCTCACCGAAGTTTGCGAAGCCGTCGTCCACCTGATCGAGAATCCTCAGGCCAGCCTCCCAGACCTGATGGCTCACATTCCCGGTCCGGATTTTCCGACGGCAGGAATCATTCATGGCCGCAGCGGAATCCGGCAGGCGTATCAGACCGGCCGCGGGCAGGTGATGATGCGGGCGCGAGCGACCATTGAGCGGCAGGGAAAAGACCGTGACGTTATCATCGTTACCGAAATCCCATATCAGGTGAACAAGGCACGATTGATCGAGAAAATCGCCGAGCTCGTGAATGAAAAACGGCTCGAAGGCATCGGCGATATCCGGGATGAGAGCGATCGCCACGGTATGCGCGTTGTCATCGAGCTCAAGCGCGGCGAACAGGGCCTCGTGGTTCTGAACAATCTTTACAAATTGACGGCGATGCAGACCACGTTCGGTGTCATCAATCTTGCAATTGTCAACGGACAGCCAAAGGTTCTATCTCTTCTCGAGCTCCTGCGGCTCTTCGTTGAACACCGCGTCGATGTCGTCCGCCGCCGCACCCAATATGAATTACGCCAGGCCGAGGCCCGAGCGCATATCCTCGAAGGTCTCAAGAAAGCGCTCGACCATATCGACGCCATCATCAAACTGATTCGTGCGGCAAAGACCAGCGTCGAAGCCCGCGAGGGGTTAATCACGACGTTCGAATTCACGGAGATTCAGGCAAAAGCAATTCTAGAAATGCAGTTGCAACGCTTGACGAGTCTCGAGCGTCAGAAAATCGAAGACGAACTGGCTGAACTCCAGACGCGGATCAACGAATTGAAGGAGATCCTCGCGAGCGATGCCAGGCTCCGCCAGGTCATCATCAAAGAACTGCGCGACGTTCAGAAGAAATACGGCGACGCCCGTCGCACGCAGATCATCGAGGAAGAAACCGAGATTCGCCTGGAAGATTTGATTGCCGAAGAGGACGCCGTCATCACCGTCACGCACAGCGGATATCTGAAGCGAACGCCGGCATCCGTATACCGGAACCAGGGCCGCGGCGGCAAAGGCCGCATTGGGATGCGGACAAAAGACGAGGATCCCGTCACAAACGTCTTTGTCGCAAACACGCACAGCTACGTCCTGGTGTTTACCGATCGCGGCCGGCTCTATTGGCTCAAAGTGTATGAAATTCCCGATGTCGGCAGCGCCGGCCGCGGCAAGGCCATAGTCAACCTGGCCAATCTTTCAGCGGAAGAAAAAGTCCGCGCGCTCCTCTCCGTCAAGGATTTCGATTCGAAGGTCTCCGTGATCATGGCCACTCGCAGCGGTACGGTGAAGAAGACGTCGCTTGAAGCGTTCAGCAATCCGACACAGCGCGGCATTATTGCCATGGGTGTGCCTGATGACGATGAGTTGATCGCCGCCGAACTCGTCTCCGCCAATGAAACTGTCTTGATCGGTACCCACGATGGGATGTCCATTCGTTTCCTGCACGATGATGTGCGTGAGATGGGCCGCCAGGCCTACGGAGTCATCGGAATCCGGCTGGATGAAGGAGACTATGTTGTCAGCATGATCGCCTCCACGAATGAGAACGACAACGTGCTCACCGTTACCGAAGGCGGTTTTGGTAAGCGTACAGCCGTGGAGGAGTACCGGACGCAAGGCCGCGGCGGCAAAGGCATCATCAATGTGAAGACGACGGCGAAGAACGGCAAAGTCGTCTCCATCATGCGTGTCCAGGAGGATTCGGACATCCTCGTCATGACGGCTAACGGCAAGTTGATTCGAGTCCGTTCGCAAGATATTCGTTCCGTCGGCCGCGCCACCCAGGGAGTGCGCTTGATTCACCTGGATGAAGACGACAAGGTGACGGCCGCGACGTTGGTTGAACCCGAAGCGAAGGAAGAAGAGCCTCCGCCAACCGTGAATTAACCTGCGCCTCTCCCCGTGATCAAATCGATGCTGATCGCGGGGAGCGAAAACACCAGCTTCTTCTTCAGACTCAGATAACTCTGATTGCCCGCAATCAGGTTCCCCAGAATCCCTCTCAGGGTACGACTGCGCCGGGAGAACTGTACGGTTCGCTTCTTGAAGTCGCCGCCAAGGAACCTGCCGCGGTAAAATCGTTTGTACATGCGGCCCGCCCGCGTCAGCTCACGTCCGATCGTGGCTCCCACTTTGGCCTCATACTGGCCCGGTTCCTCAATCGTGTCCGCCAGAATCTGCGCCGATTGGAATGCATAGTAAATGCCTTCGCCGGTGATGGGATCCACCAGGCCCGCCGCGTCACCGAGCAACGCCCAGCCGGCGCCGGAAATCCGATTCTTCTTCCATGCCTGTGGACCCAGACAGGGAACAGGTGCGCTGTAGAATTCGGCCTGTTCCAGAATCTCAGTGCCGAGATCGGCGGCGATAAAGTTTGAAAGCAGCATCTTCGCGCGGGAGGTCCATCCTGGCTCGCTGCGCGTGATCAGGCCGTATGACGTGTGATTGTCCCGCGGGAAAGACCAGATATAACCTTCAAAGCCCTGCACGAAATATATCTTCATATGGGGCTGAAATTTACCAGGAATGAAATATCCCAGCGTTACGGAAAGATCTTCAGGCGGCAGCCCACTGCTGACGGATCGCCGCACCAGGCTGGAGGCCCCATCAGCCCCGATAAGGAAATCTGATTGCAGTGAAGTGTCCCGGGTACGGAGCACCCAGCCGCGCCGCTCCTGTTCGATACGGGTGACGCGGCTTTTGATGATGGAAACGCCTGATTTCCCGGCCTCATCGAGCAGGTATCGCCCAAGTTCCCGCCTGGAAACCACGGCTATCGGATCTTGCGGAGTAACCGTTACGGATAACTTGTCACCAAAGTAGATGGTGATCTGTTCGACCTTGTTTCGCGGCAGGTCCGATTCGAAGATTCCGAAGCTGGAGAGCGCTTTTGCAGTGACTCCTCCGCCACAGGGTTTTTCCCACGGCGCCTGGGAGTCGATGAGGGTTACAGAATGTCCGCGGCGCGCCAGAAGAATGGAAGCCCAGGATCCGGAAGGACCTGCACCAACGATGGTTATTTGCATGACTCTCCAAACATTGGCGCGCGAAGGCCGTCTATGTTAACAGAGGAAACGGGGCATGATTGAAAAAACAAGATACACCATTCCCGCTGATCATCCTCTCCGTACGCTCTTTCGCCAGTTGACGGAACGCGGCATGGGTCAGCTCAACCTCCATGATCCCGAAACGATCCGTTACATCACGAATCTCCTGACGGAGTTCGTTCAGATTGACAATATGTACCGCGGCAAAGACCCGGAATGCCGTGGCCCCCAGTACTTGTTCGACCTGCTCGCTCAGGCCGGCAACGAGATGTCGCCCGACCTCCGCCGTGACTACTACAAGCACCTCGGCGATCTGACGCTCTTCAACCTCGGCCTTTTTCCCGAAAGCCTTACATACGGCCACCGGACGGTCAGTCCCGATTACTATGCGGAAACCGGCCGCCGCTCCTACACAATCGTCGCCCAAATGGATTGTTCATCAGGGACACGCGTTTACCGCAAGCTTTCGGAACAGTTCGAACAGTGCGTCGTGGGTTTGAACTGGGTCAAACTCTATATAAACGACCCCTTTTACCAGTACATGTTCCGGCAGTTTGATATCACGTAATACAATATTCCTCGCATGAGCAAGGCGAAGAATAAGATCTCCATCGTTAAATATCTAAACGCCGTCCCCCTGGCATGGGGAATCCTGGAAGGCGCACACAAAGAGAAGTTCGATTCCCTGCTGAGCACGCCCGCGGAATGTGCGGAGCAGCTCAGCCGCGGTGGAGTCGATATCGGTCTCATCCCATCGATCGAATTTCAGCGCATCAAGGATTGCCGGATTGTTCCCGGCCCGGCCGTGGCGTCGCCTTACTATGTGCGCAGCGTGATTCTCGTCAGCGAACTTCCTTTATGGAAGGTGAAGACGGTTGCCTGCGATAACGGTTCGCGAACGTCCGTGGCTCTGTCGAAAATTATCTTTAACGAGTTCTATCACACCCATCCTGATTTTCGGCCCGCGGAACCGGACCTCGGGAATATGCTGGCTCAAAGCGACGCCGCTCTTTTGATCGGTGACAATGCGCTGAAATTCATGGAGCAAAACGACCGGCCCAATGCAGAGCTGCAGAAACCATTTTTGCGCCACGGCGCCGAGCCGCTTGAAGTCTTCGACCTCGCGGAACGCTGGCGATTTCTAACCGGCTTGCCTTTCGTTTTCGCATTCTGGGCCGTTCGGGGCGGCTTCAAGGACGAATCGATCGTGGATACTCTGAAACAATCGCGAGACTTTGGGGTCGCGAACATTCCGGACATTGCAACCCGCTATAGCGAAACGCTCCAGATCAAAAAAGAATCTATTCAGGACTATCTCGAGAAAAACGTGCATTACTATATGGATGAATCGTGTCTGCAGGCGCTCGATCTGTTCTACGAAATGGCGGCCAAGGTCGGCGCGATCAAGTCAACCCGAAGGCTGCAGTTTGCATAAGCGGAGCGAAACAAGTAACAGGATGAGCGGCGCGAATGTGAGCCCGATAGGGCGAAACCGGTAACAAGATGAGAAACATTCAAACGATATTGGAATCCGCCGCGAACGGCGGTCGCATCGATTCGGACGAGGCGGTATACCTTTTTGAGCAGGCTGATCTGCTCGATCTCGCTGCGTGCGCGGATCGCATCCGGCAACGGCTCCATCCGGACAATGTCATCAGCTACATCATTGACCGGAATATCAATTACACCAATGTCTGCAAGGAATTCTGCACATTTTGTGCCTTCTATCGGGTGAAAGGCGACGCTGAAGCGTATGTTCTGCCCGAGCACGTAATTTATAAGAAAATCGAAGAAACGCTCGCCCTTGGAGGCACTGGTATTCTGATGCAAGGTGGCGTACATCCCGATTTGAGAATCGACTATTACGAACGTCTTCTATCGGGCATCAAAGAACGGTTCAAGATTCACTGCCACTGCTTTTCGCCGCCTGAAATCCTGAATATTGCCCGCGTCTCGAAGGTCAGCGTGCCCGATGTCTTTGCCCGATTAAAAGCGGCCGGCCTGGATTCGATGCCGGGCGGCGGCGGCGAAATTCTCGACGATGAAATCCGAAACGAGATCAGCCCACTCAAGTGCAAAACGGACGAGTGGTTGATGGTACATCGCGAAGCGCATCGACTTGGTCTCCGGACGACCGGCACGATGATGATCGGTGTCGGTGAAACCATTCATCATCGCATCCGGCATCTGGAACGGTTGCGGGATCTCCAGGATGAAACCGGTGGCTTCACAGCATTCATTCCCTGGACGTTCCAACACGAGAACACTGAACTCGCGTTCCGCAACCTTCCCGAGGTCACGGCAGCGGAATATCTGCGGCTTCTGGCGCTCAGCCGGATCTATTTCGACAACATCCCGAACGTTCAGGTTTCCTGGCTGACTGTCGGTTTGAAGATCGGTCAGGTCGGTTTGCGATTCGGGGTTAACGACATGGGGAGCATCATGATCGAGGAAAATGTGATCAGCGCGGCGGGAGCCCGGAACCGAGCCAATGACGGCGAATTACGGCGCGTCATCGAAGACGCCGGATTCATCGCGCGCCAGCGGACGACGTTGTACGAGCGATACGTGAATTAGTGCGCGCCTTTTTGGACGAAACTGCTGAGTGCGAATACTCCGAATAACATGGTGTTGTACGTCGTATGAATGATGAAGGATGGAATAAGCGAATTCGACTTCTGCCGGATGAACGAAAGAACGTAACCCACCACGAAAATCAACAGCACCCCTCCCCAGCTTCCCCAGAGCTGAGGCAAATGCAGCAAGGCAAATAGAATCGCCGTCACGGAAACCGCCGTACCCGGGCCGCGAATGTCGTCCAGCACCTTGAACAGAAAGCCTCGAAAAATGATTTCCTCAAACAAGGGAGCAACGGCGATCCCGAACAGCGCAAAGACATATATTGCCGTCTGGTTTGAAAGGAGACGTTCGATCGGAGGCTCCGTACCTGAGGGAATAAACGACGACACGATCAACACCGATACAGCCAATGTAGCGCCGAGCGAAATCAGAAACGCCGTTCCAAATTCATGATTTTTGAACCAATGAATCGTTGAGAGGAACGATTGCCCATGAACCACTTTTATCAGGAACGCAATGAACCCTACAATTACCAGATTCATGACGCCTTGGAGAAGCACCTGATCAGTCGCCGTCAAGTTAGAAACCGCAAGCTCCGGATCGAAGATCCTCCAGATACGAATTACGCCTAGAGGCAGCAGCAGAACGGTCAGCGCAAAGAACACGCCGAAAACGACCAGATCCACCATGGACCAGGTGTTTCGCGGCGGAGGCGAAGGCGGCTGGAGCTCTTCGAATGGCTGTGGATCCGGTAATGAAGAACTCACTTTTCCAGCGAGCCTTTCAACGCGGCGGCAATCAGGGGAACCATGATTTCGTGATGCCCGGTCAACGCGACAGATTGTCCGGAATTCTGAGTCGGCCGCTTCAGTACATTCTGAGTGGGGCGGTAATGCTGGATGAAGTCGAGATTTGCGGTTGTGAATTCCTCAAGACGGTGGCCGAGATTGCGGACTACGGAAACCGCCTTTAAAAACACCTCCGGTAAAACGACTGCGGAGCCGACGTTGATGTAGACGCCGCCGCTATCCAGCTCTCCGGCGATGCTACAGAAGAGGCGGAAATCCTGATAGGTCGCTTCGCCCAGCGCCTTTCCCGAGGCTTGCGGATGCGCGTGAATGATGTCGGTTCCAATCGCGACGTGGACCGTCACCGGAATTTTTGCCGCATACGCTTCGGCAAGAATGCTGCTGGCGCGATGTTCGAACTGGATGCCCGCCGATCCAGCGCCGGCGATAAATCGTCCGAGTCCTTCGCCCAGGCCCAGTTGGCCTGCAGCTGCGTTGTTGATCGCCGTATTCATGTATTCGCCGGTTTCCCGCGCCATTCCGAAGCGGCCCTCGCCGATCTGCTCTTCGACTTCTTCCGAGGTGGTGCCGCGCAAGGCGACTTCGAAATCGTGTATTGCGGCAGAGCCGTTCATTGCGATTCCGCTCACAAACCCGGAGCGCATCAGGTCGTTGATCACAGGTCCGAGTCCGACCTTGACGACATGGCCTCCAAACCCCCACAGGATCGGTTTGCCCGACGAGCGGGCGTAGAGCACGGCCCGGATCAGTTTGCGGAGGCTTTCCGCCGCGAGGATATGCGGCAGTTTGGAAATGAAGCCCAGCACGTTTTCAGAACCGTCCAGCGGCTTTCCGAACATGGCTGTGCTGACTTTGCTTTTTCGCGATTCGAGCGAGTAGGTGGAGATCCCTGCGAAATCCAGCGGTTTGAGGCGATATTCGCTGTCCACGATTAATCTTGCGGATAGATTTCCGGAAACAGCTCGCGGTCGATCAACTCGCAGAGAATATGGCCTAACAGAATGTGTGTTTCCTGGATGCGCGCGGTCACACGGCTAGGCACGCGAAAAAGAACTTCGCACCGGCCCACCATCTTTCCACCGCCCTCGCCCGTAAAGCCGACCGTGAATAAACCTTTGGCCCGGGCGGCGTCGAGCGCCTCGAGTACACTGGGCGAATTGCCGCTGGTTGAGATGCCGATTGCGGTGTCGCCGGGCTGCCCCAGCGCTTCGATTTGCCGGGAAAAAACCTTGTCGTAGCCGTAGTCGTTGCCGACGGCAGTCAGGATCGACGTGTCTGTGGTCAGAGCGATACCTGGCAATGCAGAGCGATCCGGGCCGAACCTTCCCACCATCTCGGCCGCAAGATGCTGTGAATCGGCTGCGCTGCCGCCGTTTCCGAAGAACAACATCTTCTTACCGTTCTTCAGGCCGTGCGCGATCGTTTCGGCAGCCCGCGCGATGGACTCTTTGTTCTGTTCAAAGAATGCGGTTTTGACTCGAAGGCTTTCGCTGACGAAGTGATCGATTAGAGTCGTTGCGTGTTTCATGGTATCAGTCTCGATTCAATGAGAGTTCGGATGCGCGCGGCCGGGCCAGAACCTCTGCCAATGCCTGGCCCGTGTATGATTTCTTGACCTTTGCCACCTGTTCGGGCGTCCCCGCCGCCATGATCCGCCCGCCGTGGGAGCCGCCGTCCGGGCCGAGATCGATGATCCAATCCGCCGTTTTAATCACGTCGAGATGGTGCTCGATAATAATTACTGTGTTTCCCATGTCTGTCAATCGGCATAGAACGTCCAGCAATTTCTTGACGTCATCGAAATGCAGGCCGGTCGTCGGTTCATCGAGGATATAGAGCGTCTTGCCTGTCGCGCGCCGGCTGAGCTCTTTCGCAAGTTTGATGCGTTGGGCTTCGCCGCCCGAAAGCGTTGTCGCCGATTGTCCAAGTCCGATATAGCCTAGCCCGACCTCCACCAGCGTCTGCAGCTTCGACTGGATCTGCGGAATGCTGCCGAGCACCGGTAACGCGTCTGCGACTGTGGCGTTGAGCAGGTCCGCAATCGACATCCCCTTATATTGAATCGAGAGCGTCTCACTGTTGTATCGCTTGCCCCGGCACACTTCGCAGGCAACATAGACGTTCGGAAGGAAACTCATTTCAATTTTCCGCATACCGTCGCCCTGGCAGGCTTCACAGCGGCCGCCTTTCACATTGAAACTGAAACGTCCTGCCTTGTATCCCCGCGCCCGGGATTCCGGCAACATGGCATAGAGTTCGCGAATCGGCGTGAACACGCCTGTGTAGGTTGCGGGATTCGATCGCGGCGTTCGGCCGATCGGCGACTGATCGATCTCGATCACCTTATCGATCAGTTCCAGTCCTTCGATCGATTTGTGAGCGCCCGGCTCATCCAGTGAGCGATAGATATTCTTCGCCAGCGCCTTATACAGGATGTCGTTCACGAGCGTGGATTTTCCCGATCCCGAAACGCCCGTGATGACCGTCATTACGCCGATAGGAAACGACACATCGATCTGTTGCAGATTATGTTCGGAGGCGCCGCGAACGACCAGGGCCTTGCCGTTTGGCGACCGCCGTTGGTGAGGTGTGGCGATTTCCAGCTTTCCGGATAAATAACGGCCGGTCAAACTCCGGTCGGTCTGCGCCACGTCATCCGGCGCGCCCGCCGCGACGACGTAGCCGCCTTCGGTTCCGGCGCCCGGCCCGAGATCCAGGACATAGTCCGCCCGCCGGATGGTTTCTTCATCATGCTCGACGACGATGACGGTGTTTCCCAGGTCGCGGAGCTCTTCGAGCGTTGCCAGCAGCCGGGCGTTATCTTTGTGATGCAGTCCGATCGAAGGCTCATCGAGCACGTACAGCACGCCGCGAAGTTTTGAACCGATCTGCGTCGCCAGCCGTATCCGCTGGCTCTCGCCCCCGGAAAGCGTGTTGGCCGCCCGGTCGAGGCTCAGGTAATTCAGCCCGACGGCATCGAGAAACTCCAGCCTCTCACGAATCTCCCGGATAATGCGGCCGGCGATTATTTCCTCGCGGCCGCCGAGTTTAAGAGCCGCGAAAAATTTCAGTGCATCCGTGATGGGCCAGCCGACGATCTCCGAAATCGCCCGGCCTGCAACTTTGATGGCCAGGCTCTCCGGTTTCAGGCGTGCGCCGTGGCATGCGGCGCACGGCTTGGTGACCATAATGTCCGCCAGATCGTTTGCCGCCAGCGGGTCTGCGCCGTAGTAGTTGTTCAGGATGTCGATTATGCCTTCGATCCGGTTTCCGCGTTCTTTGACGCCATGAAAAACGGCATTCTGTACCTTCGGCGGCAGCTGCTCGAACGGCAGCGACAGGTCGGCGCCAAGCGCGTTCGCGATCTTCTGCATCTGTTCTTCGAACGCATCGTCGAACCAGCCTTCCGACAGGCCGAGGGCGCCGTTCAGCAGAGGCCTTGTGGGGTCGGTCAGGATGCGGGCTGGATCGTAGTCGTACTTCATCCCGAGCCCGTTGCAGACTTCGCAAGCCCCATAAATGCTATTGAAGGAAAAAGTGCGTGGCTCAACGGCGGGAATGCTCACGCCGCAATCGACGCATGCCATCTTCTCGGAATACAGCCGTTCTTCGCCGTCCACGATTGCGACGAGCACGATGCCCTTCGCAAGCTTGATGGCTTGTTCCACCGAAGCCTCGAGACGTTTCTCGATGTCTTTCTTGATGAGAAGCCGGTCGATGACAATTTCGATCGAGTGGTTCTTTTTCCTGTCGAGCTCGATCGATTCGTCGAGGTTGTGAAGAACGCCGTCGATGCGCCCTCGGACATAACCCGTTTTGGCCAATGCCTGGAGCTGCTTCTTGAACTCGCCTTTGCGGCCTCGAACAATCGGCGCGAGGATCATGACGCGTTCGCCCTCGGGCAGTGCCTTCAAATGGCGGACAATCTGATCGGGCGTCTGCTTGGCGATCGGCTTGCCGCATTGGTAGCAGTGCGGTATTCCGATCGATGAGAACAACAGACGGAGGTAGTCGTAGATCTCCGTGACCGTGCCGACCGTCGAGCGGGGGCTTCGTGTGGCCGTCTTCTGTTCGATTGAAATTGCAGGAGACAGTCCTTCGATGCCGTCCACGTCCGGCGGTTCGAGCCTGTCGAGGAACTGACGGGCATATGCCGAGAGCGATTCCACGTAGCGGCGCTGGCCTTCGGCATAGATGGTGTCAAAAGCGAGGCTGGATTTACCCGACCCGCTGAGGCCGGTGATGACTGTCAGCTTGTTCCTGGGGATCTCAACGTCAACACCTTTTAGATTGTGCTGCCGCGCTCCGCGCACGGTAATGTTTTGGATGGTCCGGTGCTGCATAGTCCAGAATTTGTGACTGACGAGAACCCCCCATTTTAGCGCATTACCCCATCAATTCCCAGCGGCTTGCAAGGTCCTGATAGAGCCCTTCGAGCGTAAGCTTAAGATCCGCATACCGCTTATGCGTGGTCTCCCAGTCGGTTCCTGTGGCCGGGT
>DASXLG010000024.1 GCA_036496425.1 Terriglobia bacterium
TCCAGAATGCTTGCCGGCCGCTCGGTGTAGTAGATCTCGGAATAGATCTCGTCGGAAAGGATCAACAGGTCATGTTTCCTTGCGAGGTCCGCCACTTTCTTCAGGTCGTCCAGCGTCAGTACCCCGCCGGTCGGATTCTGCGGTGAGTTGACGACGATCAATTTGGTGCGTGGCGTAATCTGCCGCGCCAGCTCATTGAGATCGAAGCGGAATTGCTTTGACTCTTCGAGCCGCACCCGGACCGGAACCGCAGCTGCCATCCGAATCGCCGCCTCGTACGCGGGATAGGAGGGATCGGGGCAGATGACTTCGTCGCCCGGATCCACGATCGACTGGATGATGGAAAAGATCATCATCTTTGCGCCGGGCGTGACCAGGATATTTTTCGGATCAACCTTCGCGGGGTGCTGCGCCGACAGATGGGCCGCGATGGCCGATCTCAGGTCCCAGACGCCGGGAACCGGAGAGTAGTGGGTGGCGCCTTTCTTCAACCATTCGATGCCGGCGCGAATGATCGGGCCCGGTGTATCGAAATCCGGCTCGCCGATTTCCAGGTGGATGATGTCGCGGCCCTGCCGCTCCAACTCATTGGCGCGCCCCAACATCTCGAACGCGGCCTCGCCGCGAACTCCCTGCATCCTTTTTGCGATCCGGCCCTTCGTATCCAGCTTCACCCGGTGAACTCCCTCTCGATCGAAATGGCCTCAAAGTATAACATTAGCCGGGAGACATATTTGTCGTGAGCGATAAGTGGATTCGTGCCGCAAACCTGTCGGAATTACCCGGCGAAGGGCTCGGACATGCCGTCAAGGCCGACGGCCTGGATATTGCCATCTTCCGATGGAACGAGCGCGTCTACGCCATTGAAGATCGCTGTCCTCACCTTGGTTTTCCGCTCAGCGAGGGCATGATGCAATCCGGCGAAGTCATCTGCAGCTGGCATGGCTGGCATGTACGCCTTGAAGACGGGACCTGCCGGCGGGAACGGGAGCGGGCCAAAGTCTGGGATTGCGAGATCCGCGATGGGGAGATCTACGTCAATCTCCGATAGGAATCCCCGCAATTCATGGTCGAATTCCCTGATTCCCTTCCCCGCCCATTCATTAAATCCATACAATTCATTGAGTTATAGATACGGGCCTCCATATGCAGCCATCATCGTAGGGTTCACCAATCTGGAGGTTAGAGCTATGCATTTCATAAAAAAGGATACAGCCATCCTTGTTGGCTGTTTTGTCTTTGCACTGGTGTTCTTGATGCCGGTCGCAACGCACGGAGACGAATGGAATTTGTCGACCCGGTTCATGGTTAATCAGGCCACCGAGGTTCCCGGCCTCGTGCTGCAGCCGAATACTCGATATCAGATCCGGCTCCTGGACTCCCCGGCCGAGCGCCGTGTGGTTCAGGTTTTCAATGCCGACCGGACCAGAATGCTGACAATGTTTATGGCGGTCTCGGACGAACGGGCGACGCCGACGGATCGCACGATGTTCACGTTTATTGAAACCGAGCCCGGATATCCATTGCCGATCAAGGAATGGTTCTATCCCGGACATAGCGACGGGCTGGAATTCATCTATTCGAACAAACAGGCCCGGGAAATCGCGCAACATGCGATCGAGCCGATCCAGTCTGCAAGCGCGGCGGATCTGCACGACCTGGCCACTTTAAGGGTGGAGGCGAACAGCCTGGGCAGATTCGAAATACCGGCATCCACGGCATCGACCGCGAGCGTCACCAAAGTGACCGAAGCGCCGATAGTGGAAACCAAACCGAGCGCTCCGGCTGAAGCCGAAAACAACTCAGAACAGAGCAACGTCACGAACGAAGCGGCTGAGCCGGCTGTTCAGCAACCCGAACCGGTACCTGCTCAGGAACCGGCACAGATCGCTCAGAATGACAATTCGGAGCAGGCTGCCACAACCGAACAGAATACCGAAAGCAAGAATACCGAAACCAATGCTTCTGAAAATAAGGAGCTTCCGCGAACCGCAGGCGAGTTGCCGCTGATTGCCCTGATTGGTGCGCTCTGTCTGGGCGGGGGACTTGGCATGAAGGTCTTGTCGTCCAGGTCGTAAGCTGCATAACTCCCCTCCTCAGAGAGGAGGGGTGCCCGAAGGGCGGGGTGGTCGCTCACGATTCAGGTCGATTCCGGGCCGACCACCCCGGCGCTTCGCGCCACCCCTCCTGTCGCAGGAGGGGGAGTCAGACGTTAAATCCGTTCAATCCGCGACTGAATTCCCCTTAAAATACTTGGCCATGATCAGTTTCCTGTTGGGAGCCCTGCTGCTCCTGACTTCCGGCAATAGCGTCAATTTCTTTTCTGTGAAACAGGACGTGGAGATTGGAGCGGAATCTTCCAAAGAGGCGGAGCACTCTCTCCGGCTCATCAGGAACCTGACGTTGAATCAATATGTGGGCGCGATCGCTCAGCGGATCACACAGAATCGTTCCCTGCCGCCGCTCAAATACCGGTTTCAAATCGTAAATTCTCGCGAGATCAATTCGCTGGGATTCCCCGGCGGTCCGATTTACCTCTACCGCGGCCTCGTCGATATGGCGTCGAATGACGACGAACTTGCGGCAATCGTCGCGCACGAAGTCAGCCATGTCGCGTCACGGCACGGAACTCAGCAACTGTCGAAGCAGCTTCTGCTCGAGGCTCCGATTTCGATTGCGGGCGGCTTACCGATTTCGGAGGTCTGGAAGGAAGAGATCTCGAAACTCGGAATTACTCTCGGTGTGGATGCTCCATTCCTGAGGTACAGCCGCGATCAGGAACTGGAAGCCGATCTGATGGCAGTACACCTGATGGCCAATGCGCAGTTCGATCCGAATGCGTTTCTTACCTTGATCGAGAAGATCAACGAATCTCAGGCGCCGTTTCTGTTCAATCATCCGCAAGCGAAAATCATTTCACCGGAACTCGCCGGGGAAATCGACCGCCTCAGCCTTCAGGCACATCATGCCCACGACAACGCCGGCTTCCGCGGATTCCGAGCCGCGTTGCTGAAACTCTCTTTCCCCGAACCCGTCAAAGCCGCAAGCCCCGCCGATGCGCCGCCGGACGAACTCGCCAATGTATTCACGCACCCGATGGATTATTACCGCATTGGATATCCGGCGGGATGGCAAGTGACCCGAACAGGCGCGAATGGCGCGATTATCGCGCCGGCAGATGGCGTTCAGCCTTCGGGAGATGTTCATCGCGGTGTCATGTTCGATCTGTTTGATATTTCCGGAACCGACCGCTCATTCACACTCGAAGAAGCCACGAATCGCCTCATGGTGTTCCTGCGCCAGCGCAATCAGTCGCTGCGAATCGTACCTGGCGCTCAGACCCAGATGCTCGTCAGCGACGAGCCCGGCGTCCGAACCATCATGATCGGCAAGTCCGACACCAGCAGCAGCTCTGAAGTCGCATGGGTTGTGACTCGCCTCTACTACCAGAGCCTCTTTTATATGGTGTTCGTCGCGCCGGAAGACGAATTCCCGATGTATCAGCCGGTGTTTGAGCAGATGATCCGAAACGCCAGACTGAGATAAGAAAAATAGCCACAAAACTTTAGGCTGCGCGCTGTCGCCCTTGCGCTTCGCGAGGCACAAAAGGCGCATAAGAGATTCAGTCGCTCCCTTTTGTGCTTTTTGTGGTTACTTCCCTTTTCTTTGAATCCCCGATGAACCCGCAACAATGACCACATTGGCAACATTTGCAAAAATCCCGGAATCCACCACTCCGGTCATCGCCTTGAGTTCCTTCTCGACGGCGGCCGGATCGTCGAGGGGGCCGCTTTTCCAGTCGAGAATGTTGTTGCCGTTATCGGAGATGAATGGCTTGCCGTTCTTCTGTCGAACGGCAGCCTGTTTCAGTTGAAGCAGAATCCGTGGAACGGCGAGAGGAATGACCTCAACGGGAATCACCGCTTTTGATCCGAGCTTCTGAACCAGCTTGGTTTCATCGACGATGATCACGACGCGCGTCGAGGCGTGAGCCACGATCTTCTCGCGCACAAGGGCGCCGCCCAGGCCCTTTGTCAGGTGTAATTCCGGAGAGACTTCATCCGCGCCGTCGACCGTGACGTCGATAACCGGATGCTCGCTGAAAGTCGTCAGCCGGACTCCCACTTCCGCGGCAATCCGCCCCGATTCTTCGGAAGTCGGAATCCCCAGGACCTGCCGCCCGGCCTTGCCGAGTTCACGAATAAAAATAGAAGCGGTCGAACCCGTACCCAAGCCCACGACCATTCCGTCCCGGATCTCTTCCAGCGCGGCAAGCGCGGCTTCGCGTTTGAGATTGTCGCTCATAGAAAATCGTTCAGGCGCAGAAAATCACTTCGGATTACGCACCAGAGTGAGGAATTCGTTTCGAGTATTCTGGTTGTCTTTGAAAGCGCCGAGCATCGAGCTCGTCACCGCGACCGAATTCTGTTTCTCCACGCCGCGCATGATCATGCAAAGGTGCTGCGCCTCGACAACCACCGCCACACCGCGAGGATGAATTTTGTTGTTGATGGTGTCTGCAATCTGGGTCGTCAGCCGTTCCTGCACCTGGAGCCTGCGGGCATACATGTCCACCAGTCTCGGAATCTTACTGAGGCCGATGACGCGGCCGTTCGGAATATAGCCGACATGGCACTTGCCGAAAAACGGCAGGAGGTGATGCTCGCACAGGCTGAAAACTTCGATATCGCGAACGATGACCATCTCGTCGTATGCGACATCGAAGAGCGCCTTACCCAGAATTTCTTCGGGATCCATCTGATAGCCGCTGGTCAGGAAACGCATCGCCCGGTCGACCCGGGAAGGGGTGTTCTGAAGGCCGTCACGCGCCGGATCCTCGCCGATCTGCTCCAGGATCGACCGTATCTCGTCAATCATGCCGGATTAGTATAGGTTAACTGGCGGCCGTGTTGTGACGGGATCTTGTAACCCGCTCCACGCAGGCGACAAAGGCATCCGGTTCAAAAGGCTTGATGATGTAGTCGGCGGCGCCCAGGGCCAGAACCTGTGCCGGGCTGGCGGTATTGCCATAGCCCGTCATCAGAACGACCGGCAGCGTTTCTCTCAGATTGTGCAGCACTTCCAGCAGCTGGATTCCGCTCATCTCCGGCATCTGGACATCGGACACGACAACGTCGATGTCATCGGAATCCGATACGATTCGGACCGCGTTTTCGCAGGAGTTCGCAATCACGGCCAGGTGTCCGCGCCTGCGGATCAGCTTTGCGCACATCTGTGCCATCGCCTGATCGTCCTCGACAAGTAACACTTTCAACGGCACCGACATTCCGTTTACGCTGGCAATCCCGGTGCCATGGCTAACCCCATGTGTAACCGCATTCCGGCCTGCAGGCATTGTTACCGATCGAGACAGTGTGGGTAGGACAGGGACAGATTTTTCGAAAGTGTGCTATTAAAGCGATATGCCGATCTACGAATACGAGTGCGCCAAGTGCGGCAAAACCATCGAAACCATCCAGAAGATGTCCGACAAACCCTTGAAAAAACACGCGGGCTGCGGCGGTACGCTCACCAAGCTGATCTCCGCCTCCGGCTTTCAGTTCAAAGGCACGGGATGGTATGTGACGGACTATGCCCGCAAGGACTCCAAAACCGAAACGACAGAGAGCAAGGATTCCACTTCAACGAAAGACACCTCCTCCAATGGCAACAAGGAAGGCAGCAGCAAAACCGGCACAGAAAAAACCGGCAAGAAAGACAGCAGCGCCAAGTCCGGCGGCAAAAAAGAATAAGTACCTTCGCGCCGAACAGATCTATTCCCGTCTCCAGAGCGCCTACCCCGACGCGAAATGCGCCCTGGATCACCAGAATCCTCTCCAGCTGCTGGTCGCCACCATCCTGTCCGCCCAGAGCACGGACAAAATGGTAAACATCATCACTCCCGCGCTCTTCAAGAAATACAACACCGCTGCGCAGCTCGCGGACGCGGACACGGCGGACCTGGAAACCATGATCCATTCCAGCGGGTTTTTCCGGAATAAAGCCAAAAGCATCAAAGCAGCGGCCCGCCTCATGGCTGATGAATACGGCGGAAAAGTTCCCGAAGAGATGGACCAGCTGCTCAAGCTGCCCGGAGTTGCGAGAAAGACGGCGAATGTCGTACTGGGCGTGGCTTATGGCAAGGCGGAGGGCGTCGTCGTCGATACCCACGTGCAGCGGTTGTCGCGGCGGCTCGATTTCACGAAGGAAGAGCGGCCGGACAGGATCGAACAGGACCTGATGCAGCTTTTTCCGCGCGATAAATGGATTCTGCTCGCCCACCTGCTGATTCATCACGGCCGCGCCAAATGCAGGGCGCTGCGGCCGAAATGCGCGGAGTGCCCGATTGAAGATCTCTGTTATGCCGAAGATAAGACGGTATGAAAGGCCTGACGTTCGATCATCTGTTCGCGATCGTTATAGGAATCGTCGAGTGGGCCATCGCAATCGTCTCGGTGGCGGGAACGCTCGTCCTGTGCGGCTGGATGGTCAGAATGATTGTGAAAAAGGACAAACCCGATGAGCTCCATTGAGCGCGTCCGCGAGGAGATCGAAAAATACGAACATCCGTTTTTCCGGTTCGAAGCGCAGGACAAGGCCGAGGGCGTCGAATTGCTGATCCACTCCACAGTCCCCGGCGTCCTGTCGCCCACATACCGGATCACATTCCATGAACGCGACCTTCAGAGTTCTCAGTTTCCCTGGACCTTCCAGAAGCTGCTTTATGACTGCCTGACGGACTATGTCGTCGAGCTGTTCACCAGGTGTCCGATGACGGGGTAACTTTTTGGCCGCAGATGACGCGGATGACGCAGATGGGGCGCCTCAAACGTCTGTTCTTGCGTCCCATCTGCGGCATCCGCGTCATCTGCGGCCAAAACAGTTTGGTTGCGGAATAACCGCGCCTATAGTTCGGCCAACCGCCTGTTTCGCATGGCGTCCATCAGCTTCTGCAATCGCCGGAATTTCCGGTCCGTTCCTGCACCCGGCAAGGCTCGCTCGAGCATGGCCAGCGCCGCCACGTATTCGCCGTTACGCCGATAAAGCACTGCGAGTCTTTCCAGAATTTTCTGCTGAGCCGGCCCTTCGACGCCTCCTGCGAGCGCCATCTCGTATAGACGAATGCTGCGGGGTGAATCCGCAGATTTATCGAGAATGCGCGCCAGTGAATAAAGATCCAGTGGATCGTCGAGAGGCGCCGGTTCAAAAACGACGCGATCGCAGGCATGCACCGTAAGGGCGGCCAATGAGAGCACATCATCGACGTTATGGGTAAATATGGAACGAAACGTCGCATTGGTACGCCGCTGCAGGTACTCGAAATAAGCCCGGGGAATCATCGCGCCGGGAATATCGGGGCCGCGCATGAATGAAAGCAATTCGCGCTCGAGCGCAACAAGCCGGCAGCTGCCGTGCCCGTTACGCCATAGCCTTCTCGCCGTAAACAGCAGATCGAAATGCGACATTGCCGCGAAGGGGTTATCCAGACGGGCGAGTGTGAATCGGGTCTCGAGCAGCGGGATGTCGAATGTGGTGCCGTTGTATGTCACGACAAGATCGAAGCTCTTGAGAAGTTCGGCAAGAGCGGACAGCATCGACGGCTCTTCATCAAAGTCCCGGATGAAGAACTGGATCATGTGAAAGTCATCCCCGGCGAAATAACCGAGCCCGACCAGAAACGGGCAGATCCCCGTGCCGCCCTGAACGCCTGTGGTTTCGGTATCGAGGAACAGAATACGATTCCGGTGCGGCACGCCGGCTTCCTCACGCATCAGCGTGATCAGCGACTGAAGATCGGCGGAAGAGAGCCGGTTCAAGGCCACTTTGCCGTGAAAATGATCGTGGGGATAGACGGCGCGGATGAAGTAATGCGAGCCGAACGCCGTCGACTGGATCTCACCCGGCGGCAGAACCGAACGCGGGCTGAAGCCCGCGGTTACATAGTTTGCCAGTGCCGATTTCCAATCCGTGGCCGGGGGTTTCGGCCCGCGTTGCAGTCCCCGGAGGGCTTTGCCGAAATCAGGCATGAATCAAAAACTCCAGAAGCGCCAGCGCAACATCCTTCGCCATCGCCGACGGTCCAACACACGACGGACATCCCTCATCGCAGGCGCAGGAGCGAATGAGCTGCCGTGCCGCCTGAAGCACCTGCTCGCGGATTTCGTACAACGGCCGGCTCAGGCCGATTCCGCCTGGAAAATTGTCGTATAGAAAAATTGTCGGATGACGCGAAGCGCCAGCGCCATCCCGCGCAGCATCAATACATGCCGGATTCTCCAGCCCGTCATCGACCGCCGACCCGATATCGCGCCGGTCACACATCAGATAAACGCACGCGAGCTGCGCCAGAGCATACGCAAGGCCATGAAGGCCGTTCAGCTTCTCGATCGCGGAATACGGCATCGATTCCAGAGTGGCGCGCGGGATCGTGATCCAGTACGAAGTCGTATGCATTTCCTGCACGGGCAGATTGAGGTCTCCGGAACCGACGTTTTCCATGGTGTAGAACTTGATCTTCTTGAAGCCGACAATCTGATGGGCGACGTGGACTTCACCGTGATTGTGTTCGGCTGCCGATTCCATCATTTCGAGAATCTTGACCTTCGTATACGTAATGGCATCTGTGAAGTAGTCGGAATCGACCCGTTTCACGTAAGCGCGGCGTTCCGGGATATCCAGTTGATGGACGTAGTACTGCTGCCCCTGGTGCAGATAGATGGCTTTTTCATGCAGGGTCGAGAAGGCTCTGGTGTAATCGACCTCTCCGATAATCCGGCTCTCTTCGCTGGTCTCGACGACAACGAAATTGTCGCTGCTGATACTGCGCAACGAAATGGAGTCTGCCGGATATGAATCGTTCGTCCAATGCCACTTGTTGCCGGCGCGGTGAATGAATCCGCGGTCGCGCAGAAAATCCAGAATCTCGGAAACGTCGTGGCCGCCGAACCGCTCGTTCACATCGAACGGCAGTTCGAAGGTGGCGCATTGCAGGTGATTGATGAGGATGTGGATGTTCTCGGGATTGATCAATCCCATCTCCGGCGGCTGGTTCAGGAAATATTCCGGATGATTGACGATGAACTGGTCCAGCGGCGAGCTGGATGCGACCAGCACGGCAACCGACATTCCGCTGCGGCGGCCGGCGCGGCCGATCCGCTGCCAGGTCGAAGCGATGGTGCCTGGATATCCTGCGAGGACGGAGACGTCCAGACTGCCGATGTCGATTCCCAGTTCCAGCGCATTCGTCGATACGACGCCGCGAATCCGGCCTTCCCGCAGTCCGCGCTCGATCTGCCGGCGCTCGTTCGGCAAATATCCGCCCCGGTATCCGACAACCGTTTCTTCGGCCACCGGCCCCTGTTCCAGCGATTCCTTCAGATAGCGGACCAGGATCTCCGTAATCAACCGGCTGTTGGCGAAAACGATCGCCGGGATCTTCCGCTTCAGAAATGCCGCGGCAATGTGCTCGGACTCCTTCACGTAGGATCTCCGGATACCGAGCTGCCGGTTCACCACCGGCGGGTTGTAGAAGAACACATGTTTTTCGCCCTCGCCGGCGCCGCTTTCCCGGATAAATTCGAACGGGACACCGGTGAGCTTCTCGGCAAGCTCCTGGGGATTGGCAATCGTCGCGGACGTGCAAATGAACTGCGGTTTGCTTCCGTAGAACTCGCAGATGCGAGCGACCCTGCGGAACAGGTTCGCCAGATGACTGCCGAAGATGCCCCGGTAGGTGTGCAGCTCATCGACAACGATAAACTTCAGGTTCTCGAACAGCCTGGCCCACTTGGTGTGGTGCGGCAGAATGCCTTTGTGGAGCATGTCCGGATTGCTGAGAACAATATGCCCGCGCGAACGGATGGCGGAGCGGGCATCCTGCGGGGTATCGCCGTCATAGGAATAAACTGCGATGGCCTCGGCATCCGCGAGGTCGTCGGACCAATGCATCAGATCATCCAGCTGATCGTAGGTCAGCGCCTTGGTCGGATAGAGATAGAGGGCGCGGGAATCCGGATTCTCCAGAATGCGTTGAAGCACCGGAAGGTTGTAGCAAAGCGTCTTTCCCGAAGCCGTCGGTGTGACGATCACGACATTTTTGCCTTCGCTGACGAGATCGAAGGCCCGCCCCTGGTGCGAGTAAAGCTTCGGAATGCCGCGGTGCTCGAGCGTCTTTTTGAGCCGCGCGTCCAGCGCCGATGGAAACTCGACGAGCTGCGGTTCCTTGGCGGGAACGTAGTGATAACCGGAAACACAACTGTTCTTTTTGAGCTCTACCAGGAATTCAGGGAGCAGTGAAGGTTTTACGAAAGCGGAGTCCTTAAGGACCAGCTGTGACTTCGGCCGCATGAAGCCCAAGATGCCGCGGCTCGCGCCCAACTCAGGTCCGCAAGACAAAAAAAGAGGCGGTTTCGTTGGGAGCGGACCATCGAAACCGCCTTTCGCGCCTATGAGAGGAGTGGGCGAGGGAGAGAAAACTCTATAAAATGTATGAAGTCAGCCTCGAATACGCTCCTTATTTCACGCTGGTTACAAGCTATTTATGACGCCAGCGTGCTGGATTATTGCAGGACGATTGCCAACCCGTGAAGTTTTGAGACAAAAAATGCAAACGCCCGATGATCAACCACTTACAGGTCAAGATGCCCTGGCCGGCTTCGAGGCGGATTATTACAACTGTAACCATCCTCCGCAACTTCACGGGACAGGTGTTTCGTATGGAAACAAACGCAAACCGCATTGTGGGCGCTCGACGAGGACGTCCGACTTTGTAGTCGCAGGCTTCAGCCCGCGTTTGTTACAGTCAGATTTTCAAGGAGAAGCGATGAAGATCCAGCTGAACTACGACCAGCCCTCTCAAGTTCGGACCGACCTGCTTGTCATAATTCTAGATACCGAAACACGATTTCACGATCTCCCAGGCTCGCCTTTGAACGACATCGTGCAGCGGGTGACCCGCGACCTAAAGGAAAAACGTCTTAGAACCAGCTATTTCACCTCTTTGGACTCCCAGAGCGCCGCGCGTCATCTCCTTGTCTATTCGACCTCTTTAAGCACAAGCTATAACAGCTGGGAAAATGTGAAAATCTTCGCCGCGCAAGCGGTGCGCAAGGCGCATGACCATGGCTTTCGCGACGTCTCGCTGGTGCTGAATACCGGAGATGCCCTGCCCTATGTCGGTAAAGCCGTCGAAGGGGCGATCCTCGGCAGCTACAGCTTCGACCGCTACAAAAAGGACAAGGCCGGATTCGACAAAATCCAGGTCAACATCGTCGGGCTGAAGGAACACGATGCGCAGAACCGCCGCACCGTTTCCCGGTACACGCTCGTCTCCGAAGCCGTCAACGAGGCCCGCGACATCATCAACGAACCGGGATCGGTCGTCACCCCCGAATACCTCGCCCAGGCGGCACGCACGATCGCCAAAGAATCCGGCCTCGAGCTGAAAGTCTGGGACGAAAAGAAGCTTCAAAAGGACGGCTACAACGGTCTGCTGCAAGTCGGCCGCGGCAGCGCCTTCCCTCCGCGACTGATCCGGTTGGCGTATCGCGCGAAAAAAGCCAAAGCGCACCTGGCGCTGGTCGGCAAAGGCGTCACCTTCGACACCGGGGGCATTTCCATCAAACCGGCCGACAAAATGTACGAGATGAAAGGCGACATGTCCGGCGGCGCCGCCGTGCTTTATGCGATGAAGGTGATCGGAAAGCTCAAGCCGGACGTCCACGTGACCGGCATCGTTCCCACCGCCGAAAACTTTCCCGACGCGAATGCGCAGCGGCCCGGTGACATCTTTTATGCGAAGAACGGCAAATCGATCATGGTCGACAACACGGACGCGGAAGGCCGCCTGATTCTGACCGACGGTCTCCACCTCGCAGGCGAGGAGAAAGCCACGCACATTCTCGACATCGCTACGCTGACCGGAGCATGCGTGCGAGCCCTCGGGCTCAGCATCGCCGGCATCATGGGCAACGATGAAAAACTCATTCAGGCGGTAACGCAATCCGGGCAGAACCAGGGCGAAGCGTTCTGGGAACTGCCGCTGCCGGAAGAGTACAAAGAACTGCTGAAAACGCCGTACGCCGATCTCAATAACATCGGCGGCCCCGTCGCCGGGGCGCTCACTGCCGGACTATTCCTTCAGGAGTTTGTACCCGAAGGAACTGCATGGGCGCACCTGGATATCGCCGGGCCATTCATTCGCGAGAAAGAGTGGAAGTACTACGAAGCGGGAGCCATAGGATTCGGCCTGAAGACCCTGGTCGACCTGGCCGAACGCTTCGGGGAATACGGGCTTTTCCCGCTGTAGGCGCGGCCTATGACCGCGCACTGTATCGCGTTTAGACGCCGTGCGCGGTCATAGACCGCGCCTACAGTCACATCTGTGGGAGTTCTCTAACTTTCCGAGGTCCAATCCACGGTGAATCGTTTCTTAATGACCTCGGTTGCCATACATATCCTTTTCGATCAAAAAGAAACGGGGGAGCTCCCTCATGTTGGATCCGAACGGCCGCCCACGAACTTTGAAAAAGGGGCTGGCTCTATTGGAAATTCGAATTGGAATACAGTTACCGCAACTTTGGCTCCGGCCTTGAAAGACAGAAAGACTAGATCTCTCTGATATTGAGGAACCGGCCACTCCGTGCAGCCAGTCGCCTTTCGCGCTTTGGCGAGAGTCAAGACCTCATGTCTCCAGAAACGCTTGAGTTCGTCCAGATGTTCCTGGACCTTGCTCAGCCTGCGCCGCGCACCGTGGCTATCGACGAGTTGGAGGATGAGTTCTTCAATCGCTCGCGACGATTCCCCCTTTATAGAATGCGGCCCACATGTCGGCCCAGTTCGAAGGCAGTTTTCTGAAGCTGAAGAGGTAGCTGTGCTTTGGCAGGCGGGCGCGGCGATTCGCGGGATTGACGTGACCGGCGAACTTCAGGAGCCGCATCAGCGCGAAGAATGCGTCGCCGGTTCTCCGCCTCGAGCGGAACGCGCCGTGAAACTCGAAGCCGGGATGCTCTTTGAGGAAGGCGTCCGGAGTCGTTGTCATGCAGAAGTCGATGTTGCCGTTTGCGGAGCGAATCCCGATCAGCGGATAGAGAAAAGAATAGGCGCCGACGATGTTCCACCGGGGCCGATGTTCTTGAATGAGCATCGTCTCGCGGAGGCAGGCGTCCAGGTCCGTCTCCGCGCGCTGGATCTCGATGCGGGCGGCTTCCCTCACAATCCCGCGCATGCGGCGATGTTTTTTTCGCTGCAGAGCGTTCCGGTACTGCGAAAGACGGCGCCTCAGGTTCTTCGCCTTTCCGACATAAATCAACTCGTCTTGCCGGCCGTAAACAAGGTAGACGCCGGGAGAGCCGGGAAGCGACTCCAGGAATTCCGCGCCGAATTTCCGGTCGAAATTTCTGACGGCCATGGCTCATGGTAGTTGTTCAGCCGGCGGATTTCCAATTTCCGCTGTCGAAACTTCGAATCTCCAATAGGGTCTTGTCCATTGGAATTCGAGATTGGAAATCTGGTTTATTTCGGTCCGCTCCCCGATTCTTTACTGGCGGCATTGGCGTCTAAACAACTAAGGACAATTCCGAACAATTCATCAGAGAAACTTGACTGCTCAGTAGGAGGGAAAATGCTGGTTTCATCCAGAACTTCGGCGAGGCTGGCGGTGGCCGTCAGCCTGTTGTTTGCCTTTGCAGGTTTCGCGTCTCCCGAGCAGGTGGGCTCCACCGCTACGGCGTGCTCCTGCCAGGGGACCACGTCAGCAAGCACTACGGACATCAGGAAAGCGGAAAAAGAAGTCGACCGGGCGCAGGCGGACGTTGCAAAAGCCTGCCAGGCCCGGCAGCGCGCGGCGATGAAGGCCGAACGCAGCGGCGATCAGGCGAAAGCGAATGCCAAACTCGAAAAATACAACGCGATACTGCAAAAGAGGCAATGTGAACTGTCGCAGGCCCAGGCCCGTCTGAACTCGTTGCAAGGCAATACAGCGGTTGCGCGTAACTCAACAGAGGAGACCCAGACCAATATTGCCGAGGCAGAGCCCGCTCCCGTAGCGCCGGCGCCCGCGCCGTCGATACCGGAAACGGAACAGCCGCAGTCCAACTTAGCGGAATCGGCGCCGCCTGCACCTGCACCATCTGCGCCGTCGACCGAATCGACGCAATCCAATCAACCCACACAATCGATAGCTTCGAATTCAGAACCGCAGAACACGGAGCCGCGCGAATTGCCGAGAACTGCGGGATCGCTCGATCTCCTGGGCCTCGTCGGGCTGCTCTCGATGGGTGGCTATTTCACAACATTCCTGCGGCGGTAAGGTCAGGGCTTTGCACATTATTGCAGGCGCGGTCATAGACCGCGCCTGCAGTCTGCAAGCGACACCGGCTCAAGATAAACATCCACCAGCTTCCGTATCCACCACGCGCCCGTCCGGCGTCTTTCCTCCGCAGTCGAGTAGCGGTAACGATAGAAGAGCGCGCGAACGAAGGTGGGACGGCGCGTTTCGAAAGGATTTCGCCGTAAGAGCTTCAGCGTGGGGCGATCGTTTTCCAGAAGTCTTTGGATGAATCGCATAAACCAGCGGTCGTACCCCGGGATGCGGATGCCTTTGGAGTGAACCGCCACTGAAAACGGAAGGAACCAGACGAGCCAGTCCAGCCGCAGGTGATACGGCGCCACCTGCGGCGGCCTCCGCATCGGGTTGCCGGGCTTTCCCTTGAATTCATACTCTTCCCACTGCGCGCCGGGCAGCGGCTCCGGATCGGCGGTTCCCTCGATGACAATTTCATAGCGCTCTTTCGTGACGCTGCCGAATGCGCCGTAGGCGTTCACAAGGTGAAACGGGTTGTAGCTGTAATTCATCAGCTGACTTTTCGAAAGCAGATTCCGTGCCGGCTGGATACTCAGAAGGATGGTGCCCAGCCCCACCGCCAGCATCAGAACGTCTTCAATTACCGTGCGCGGTACAGTCTGCGGCATCGCGATGGGAAGGATCCATCTCAGCACTTTGTCGTCGAGGGCAGTGAATCCCAGCACGACCGTGATCCAGTTCAACCACGAATAGTTCCCGCTGACAATCAGCCAGAGTTGATGGAAGATGATCAGCGCTCCGGCCAGCGAAGCGAACGGCTGCGGCGCAAACAATGCGAAGGGAACGCCGACCTGAACGAAATGGCTGCCCAGCACGCCGGCCCGGTGAACGATCTTCGGAAGACGATGGAAATACCAGCTCAGGGGGTTCGGCAGCGGCTGCGTTTCGTAGTGGTAGAAGAGGCAGGTCAGATCGCGCCAGCACCGGTCATGGCGCAGCTTGATCATGCCGGCGCCGAACTCGGTGCGGAACAGCATCCAGCGCAGAATGAGAATCGGAACGATCGAAGGCTGCATCCGCGAAGGGCCCAGGAATGCGGCAAAAAATCCGGCTTCGACCAGCATCGATTCCCACCCGAAGGCATAGAAGGTCTGGCCGACATTGATAATCGAAAGATAGAAGACCCACAGCGTGAGCCAGACGGTTGCCGAAAGCCAGAACGGCCCGGCCTCCGAAACGCCTATCAATGCAAGCGCGGACAGGAAAAGACCTGCCCATGCGACGCCGTCCAATAGCCGGTCGGAATAATGCCAGCAGAAGATGCTTGGAGCATCCCGGAAACGGACCCGTTTCAGAAACGACGGAACGGGCAAAAGTCCATGTTCGCCGAGCAGCGGCTTGAACTGATTCCGAACAACCAGAAATGCGATCAGGTAGATGGCCGCGAACCCGCGCTGCAGGAGAAATCGCGAGAGTTGCACGCTACCGAAATAGCCCATATGGCCCCCTGCAGAAAAGCCTTCACGGAGTATGTGTGCACACCTCTTTCCCTCGACGGTGTCGATCTACACATCAAGAGTGGACGCAGGCTATGTGGAAGACTTACTCTTTAGTCATGAAAAACATTACTCTCGCCCTGGACGACGAGACCCTTGAGGCGGGCCGCGCCTACGCCGAGCGTCATCAGACTACTCTTAACGCATTGGTACGAGAGCTTTTAATCACGCGTCAAGATCTGTATGCCCGGTAAGACCTTTCTCGACTCGAATATTCTGGCCTATGCCCAGGACGGCGGATCGCCGGCCAAGCAACAGAGGAGCCGTGCCTTTGCTCGATCATTATCGTGAAGCCAGGGAACGTTACGATTTTCAGATGGGACCGGTTCGCGGAGGGCTCGCGACGGCGCTGGACATCCTCACCGATGCGCTGGCGCTGGTCGGCCAGCACGGCGTCTATTGCCGCAGCCAGCGGCAGCCGCAGTTTCCGGCGATGGATGTCCGGCTGGTGATGCAGCAGATCGAGGATTCCAAGGGCCTGATCATTGCCGCGATGGAAGAGCTGAGGAAACGATGATTAGCCGCAGATTACGCGGATTACGCAGATGGGGCAAAAAAAGACTCGTTCATGCGCCCATCTGCGTAATCCGCGTATTCTGCGGCTAAACCTGTTTCGCAGAATCAGAAACTCACGGAACTTTGACGAGGCTGATACGATAAAAACATGGCCGTCCGGAAGGTAGGACACGTCGACGTATTCCTTGACGCGGCGGGATTCGTTGAAGCCATTCAGCTCTCCGGCCGCGCCCTGTACCTCACGTCCGATCCCGCACTCCTCCAGAAACAATTTCGCGGTGAGGAACTTAAACCGGCTCCTCCGCTCAGCGGACTCTACGCGCACGTCTCGACCGACGCAATCATCAAAGCGAATCCCGATTGTTACTACTACGATGACCGGCTTGGAACGCTGGTGCTGCGGTCGCTCGGAAACGGCGGATTTGTCGAACCCGGAGATATCCGCAACGGCGGTTTCGGGATACTGTTCGCGGGCGATGGATGGGGTGAAGGTTCATCCCGGGAAGTGGCGGCGCTCGCATTGTTATATGCGGGCATCGGCATCGTGTTCGCTCCCAGCATGGCTCCGATCCATCGCCAGAACCTGATCAACAACGGGATGTTTCCGGTGACGGATCTTCAACTCGCCGGCCGGCTTGCCACGCGCGAGCGCATCGGCGTCGAGGAACTGATCCGCGGTTTCGATGAGCTGTCGCAAAAAGTCGTGCGTTATGGCGGGTTGTTCCGTTTCATGGAAGCCCGGGCGCAGGGCCGTGAAAGCGATCGTCCCATTGAAACGCCGCATCGGCCGATGACCATCGCAGAAAAGATTCTGGCGGGCCACATGCAAACCCGTCACGGCGCAGTCAAGCCCGGCGACGCGGGCTTCATTCAGGTTGACGCCGGTTTTTCCCACGATTACACCACGGCACCGGCGGATGCCATGATCCGGTCGGCGCTGGGGCGCCCTCCGCGCATCAAGAACCCCGCATCGATCCACACCTTTCCAGATCATTTGACCCTCGCCGGCAACCTGCCGGGTATCACCAGCGAAGCGCTCGCCGGAATCAAAGACCTGCGCGAAGGACAGCGGCGCATTGCAGAGACGCTCGGTATCCAGTTTCATGCGACCGCATCCGGCGGCAGCACCGGAATCTGCCATACGGTGATTCGGGAGGAGATCGCTCTGCCCGGCAAGGTCATCCTTGGAACGGATTCCCACACCTGCTCTGCGGGAGCGCTCAACTGCCTGGCTTACGGCATCGGCAATACCGAACTGGCCTGCATCTGGGAGCATAACGAAGCCGCTGGCCGGGTGCCGGCCACGGTTCGAATCCGGCTCAGCGGGAGACTGCCCGCGTCGTGCACCGCCAAAGACGTGATCCTGTCACTCGCGCACGAAGGCAAACTCAAAGGCACATTCACCGGCAAGGTCATGGAGTTCGGGGGATCCGGCCTCGCCGGGATTCCCTTCGAAGAGCAGGCGGTGCTTTCGAACATGGCCGTCGAATGCAATGCCCTGACGGCTGTCATGGAACCGAGCGAGCCCATGATCCAATACCTGATCGAACGCCGCGGGCTGACGCGGGAGGCCGTGGAATCGATGCTGGTCTATCCCGATCCCGATTCGGAGGTGGATGAAAAAATCGAACTGGATCTTGGGGCGGTCGAAACTCTGGTTGCGCTGCCGGGACACCCCGGAAACGGATTGCCGCTGGAACGAGTGCGCGGCACTCCTGTGGATATGGCATATGCCGGCTCCTGCACCGCCGGCGATATGACTTCGATTGCCATGTATGCGCAGGTGTTGAAGGGACGTCACGTCCGCATACCGACATTTATCCAATATGGTTCCGAACGGGTTCGGGAGGAGGCCAAGCGCCGCGGCGTCCACCAGAGCCTTCTGGCCGCCGGCGTCCGTATGATCGAAGAACCGGGCTGCGGCGCCTGCATCAATGCCGGCCCCGGAGGGCCTCAGAAGGGCCAAACTGCTATTTCTGCAACAAACCGAAATATGCCGGGACGCATGGGCGAAGGGGATGCCTTTCTGGCAAACCCTTATGTTGTAGCAGCTTCGGCCGTAAATGGTTATATCTGCGGCCCGGAAGATTTACCTAAAGAGTAAGTAAAACTCCGCATTTACAATCCCATTCCGATTTTCCTTTACAACAGATCGACAGCAAGGCATAAAAGCTTCCGCAGTGTTAATGGCGAGTGCGCGTCAGAAGGAGGGTAATAGGAATGACCCCAGCAACGAAACATGAAGGATTCGAGCTTGAAATTCAGATCGAAGAACTCGAAGCAAAAGTTGCGCCAGACGGTGGAGAAACCGTTCTGCCCATAGCCAAGTGTCATAAGCACTAATGTGACCGCGGGCGGCCCGCCGGGGCCGCCCGCAAATTGTCTCCACTTCCCGTATGCTATCCTCACACCATGATGAAGATTGGTGTGACCGAGTACCTGGATTGTGCACATTTCCTTCCAGGCCATCCCAAATGCGGACCGCTGCACGGACACACCTATAAAGTCGAAATCACCATTGCGGGCGAACCCAAAAGCGGCATGATCATGGACTTTGCGGACCTCAAGCGGATCGCCCGCGAAGTCCTGGCACGCTACGACCACCGCTCCTGGAATGATTTTCTCGAGTATCCTTCGGTCGAAAATATCTGTGAGTTACTCAGCGGCAAGCTGAAAGAAAACCTCGGGTTTCCATTCACGCTGCGCGTCTGGGAAGGCCACGGCAAATGGGCGGAGATTTAAATGAATCGCATCGAGATCCTTAAAGGCTTCCTGAACGAAAACCCGAATGACTCCTTCTCACGCTACGCGCTTGCCCTGGAATACGCCAAGATCGGGCAGCACGATGACGCGCTGCAGGAGTTTGAAACGGTCCAATCCAACGATCCCGGCTACGTTGCGACCTATTTTCAATTGGGACAGCTCTACCAGAAGCTGGGACGGACCCACGACGCGGAAAAAACGTTCCGCACCGGGATTACGGTCGCGGCGAAAGCCGGCGACGAGCACACCCGGAGTGAACTGGAAAGCGCACTGGAAACGATCCTATAAGACCATTGGAAATTGCATCATTAGAAGTTTTTTCATTTCAAATATAGAAATGCAGAAACTTCGAATGATGCAACTTCCAATAGCTATTTCCTCTCGCGAAGTTTCTCCATCAATCGCTTTTCCTTAGCCGCAATTTGCTCTTCGGTGCCGCGGCGGGCGATCGCGTATTCGTTGATATCGACCAGCATGAATGAAGCGATCAACGGAAACTTCTCTTTCACCAGCCGGTACTTTTCCTGCTCGATGAACCGGTAGTCCGGATGGCCCTGTGAAACCGTGCGGAGCTCGGCTTCCCAGAACAGCTGCCTGAAATTCTGCCACTGCTGAAAACGCATGCGATACGCAAGAGGCACGGCGTATTGCGCGAGGTCGCGGTCGATGCCGTCCATTTTCCGGAACAGCCGGTCCGCGCCCGTCAAAGCCTCTTCGAATTCCGGCGCAAGCCCCGCCTGCTGCAATTCGACCGGAACACTGTATCCGTGAAACGTCGAAAACGTCTGGCGCTCCTGCGTCATCATGCGATGCCGATGCAGGTCGCGATACGAACCGATATCCATCACGATCTCAAAACGCAGATACGCATTCTCGAAGGCGCGGCCGACCTTCTGCCAGCGCGCGGAACGGTTGCAGACATATGCTTCGAGGAGCCGGCGCCTGGCGTCCTCTGAAAGGGATTTCGCCTGCCTCACGGCGTCGTCCCAGCCGGCATGCGTCTGCTGGAAGATAATGCCCGCCAGGATCCTGGTTTCCGATTCCGGATCGAATTCCACCAGCCGTACCTGCGCTTTGGGCGCCGTTTCCGTTTCTACTTCACCAAGAGCTTGGCGCACGTCTTGATAGCGCCGGTTCAGATACTTCTGGTATTCCTTCGATTTTTCGTCGGCCACGCGGAGCAGCAGCGATGGAATTTCCTTGTCCAATTCCGTCTTGATCTCGTGCGCAAACCACCGCAGCTCGCCCAGAGGGTGCGCCGCCGTCCGATTGATCAGATACTCAAAAGCCTGCGCATTTCCCCGGAACGCGGCCTGGCCGAGCGTCGCCATGGGCAGAAGACCGCGCAGCGTGTCGAACGCCTTCTTCTCGAGGATGGAATCCTTCTCGTCGAAATTCGTCTTCAGCCACTGGTGCAGGCGCGGCAGCAGCGCA
Organism: Terriglobia bacterium; assembly: GCA_036496425.1. Lineage (NCBI taxonomy): Bacteria > Pseudomonadati > Acidobacteriota > Terriglobia > Terriglobia bacterium. The sequence continues at coordinate 20,572 of DASXLG010000024.1, forward strand.
ACATATGTATCGAACAGGTGATCGATCGTGGCGGTATAGTCGGCGAGCAGATCGTGACGGATCAGGTCGGGTTTCGGAATGTAGTAGAGATAGCGGCCGCCCACCTTCGATCCGAAATGGACATAGCGAGTGGATTTTTCGATTGGCTCCAACCCGACGCGCTGGTCTTCGATGAATTTCATCGCCACCTGGGATATTCCCCACACCAGGACGTGCGTGCCGGTAACCTGCGCGATCGAATCATCGCCATATTGCGACAGCCACTTGGAATAGAACGCCTGCGCCCGCTGATTGTTGAGGATGTGCTTGAATCCGTGCTCTTTCAGGAAGGCGACCGTATCTTCGAGTTCCTGGGCCAGCGTGGCGTCATCTCCATTGACGATCGGATAAATATATTCCTTCAGCAGCACTTCAAGCAGCGAACCGGACGCCCGGCTGGCGCGGGAACATAGAGCGCCGGTAATTTCCGCCGGCAGGTTGCGCAGGACAGAAACAATCCCCTCGGGATTGGTCGCAAACGCTTCCAGGAAATGCCGGTCGCGGGGCGACCAATCACCAGGGGAGAAATCCGGCCGGTATTCATCTACAATTTCTTGCATGGCTAAGGAGCCTACGTTTCTTCAGGGCTTTTTTGGGTCCGCCATCCCGCTGGCCGTTGCCATCATTGTCGGCATTCTCGCCACGGCCCTTTATTACACATTCTGGTTCGGAGTTGAATGGCTCTCGGACTGGTTTTGATTCTATTGCAAGTTGCATCATTAGAAATTTCTGCATTTCAAATTTCGAACTGAAACAACTTCTAATGATGCAATTTCCAATAAGTTTTCACTTTTTCTTCAAAACCTTCAAAAATCCCGATACATCTTGCCTATCCGAGAGCGCTTTCTCGAAGAGATCACCAAATCTATCCAATCGTTTGAAAATCGTCTTGATCGTGTACGCGTCCGGATCAATCGGTTTCTGGAACTCACTCCATTTCAGCGGCGTTGAAACCGGAGCGCCCGGCCGCGGCCTGGGCGAATAGACCGAAGCGACCGTCTTGCCGCGGATGTTCTGCAGGTAGTCGACATAGACCTCGTGCGGCTTCCGCTTTTTCACGACGCGTTCGATCGTAGCGTACTGCGGAATCCGCTGAACCACCACCGAAGCGACCGCCTCGGCGAATCTCCGAACGTCTTCATACGTGAACGCCTTCTCCAGCACGGGCAGATGAACGTGTATCCCGGTGGCACCCGATGTCTTCGGATATCCGCGCAGTCCAAGCTCATCGAGAACATCTTTCACGACGAGCGCCACCTTCTGCACCGTCGAATAAGGCGCTTCGACAGGATCGAGGTCGAACACCAGATAGTCGGCGAACTCCAGGTGCTGAACGCGCGACATCCAGGGGTTCTGCTGGATGTTGCCGGTGTTAGCGATATACAGCAACTGTTCGGGATCCGCGCCGATAAAGTACCGGATGTCGCGCCGGACATCTTCAGCCCAGATTTTCTGAGTGCGGATCCAAGCCGGAGTGTGGTCCGGCGCATCTTTTTGATAGAAAGACTTGCCGTGGATGCCGTTGGGAAAACGTTCGAAGACCAGCGGCCGGTCGAGCAGGTGCGGTATGAGATGCGGCGAGACTTTGTCGTAGTACTCAATCAGATCGCCTTTCGTATATCCATCCTCGGGCCAGAAAACCTTGTCAAGGTTCGTGAATTCTATTGGAAATTCGAGATTCGAAATTCGAGATTGGAAATCCGATTTCGAATCTCGAATTTCCAATCTCGAATTTCCAATAGAGTCCTCCGCTGGATCTCCCGCCACGCTATCCCTCAACACGCAGTCCTTTGGATCCACATCATCACGAAAGCCCTGAAAGATCGGCGACCGGAGCTTTCTGTCGGAGGTCCATTCGCCGAACTTCACTTCGCACACCAGCTTCGGCTGGACCCAGGTCGACTTTCGTACTTCCACGGGAACTTCCTTAAAGGGGCTCTTCTTTGTAATCAACGGCTGGAGCTGCTTTGCGGCATCGGCCAATGCCCGGTCATCAAAACCGCTGCCCGTCCGTCCGACAAAGATCAGATCGCCGTTATCGTACAGACCCAGCAGGAGCGCGCCGAAGTGTTTGCGGGAGCCGTCCGGAGGCGTGAATCCTCCGATGACAAATGCTTCCGTATGATGCGTCTTGATCTTGAGCCACTGCCTGGAGCGTGCCTGCTGATATGGACTTTTCTTGAGCTTCGCGACGATTCCTTCAAGATCGTGTCTGGCGACTGTCTCGAAGAATTGCCTGCCCTCGTCCTCCACATGGTCGGCGAATCGAATCCATCCGCCGTTGCTCTGGATGAGTTTCTGCAGCACCGCCTTGCGATCGATCAAGGGAAACTTCATCAGGTTGTAGCCGTTGATATAAAGCAGGTCGAAGGCATAGAAGTAGACCGGAATCTGCTCGTCGGCGGCCGCAATATCTTTCGCCCGGGACAGGTGAATGCGCGGCTGAATCCGGCTGAAGTACGCGCGGCCCTGTTCATCGAGAGCAACGATCTCGCCATCAAGGATGGTGGTTTCCACCGGCAGGCCGGCGACGGCGGCAGCCAACGTCGGGAAACGGTGCGCCAGGCTTTTTCCGTTGCGTGTCCACATCTCGACTTTGCCGCCGTCCTTGAAAACGAGAGCGCGCATTCCGTCGAGTTTCAGTTCGAACAGCCACTCTTTGCTGTCGAACGGTTTGTCGCTGAGGGTCGCTAGCATCGGCTGAATCGACTTCGGCATCGCCGTATGGCCGGGCTTTTTCATCCCGTGGTTTTCGAGTTCGCGTTCGATGGGAGTTACCCATTGCTTGGTGTCCTTCTGCGCACCCATGTCGTCTACCAGCTTTCCGGAAATCACCGACTCGGGCCGGGCCTCGGTGATGACGACTTGGGGGTTGGCGTGATCGTCGCGAATCTTGAAGAAGATCCATTGCCGCGGATCACGGCTGCCGCGCACCAGGACCCACTCGCCGTGAAGCTTTCTGCCGTGCAGGACGAAATGGAATTTGCCTTTCTTCCAGGCCGCCTCCGGGGTTTTGGGATCGACCATGTCGTAGGTGCCATTGTCCCAGATAATGACTTTGCCGGCGCCGTAGTTCCCTTTCGGAATGACACCTTCAAACCCGCCGTAATCGAGCGGATGATCCTCGGTGAGCATGGCGAGACGTTTCTCATCCGGATCGAGACTCGGCCCTTTGGGTACGGCCCATGACCGGAGCACGCCGTCCATTTCGAGGCGGAAGTCGTAATGGAGGCGCGTGGCGTGATGTTTCTGGATGACGAAGCTGTTGCCGCTGCTTTTTTTGACTTCGCCTTCGGGCTCCGGCGTCTCGTGGAAGCGCCGTTTCTTTTTATATTCCTCAAGTCCCATCCGGAATCAAATCTATAATAGGCGGATGGGCCGAATGCGAATTAAAAAGAAGGAGGCCGTGATTCCGTTTCGCGAAACGGTCGCCTTCCGTTTGCTGATCGCCGGCGGCTGGGCCGTGCTTTTCATCGTGGCGCTGTACATTCTTGCGGGCGCCTTCCGGACCAGCCTGGTATTGGCGATTGTCTCCGGCCTCGTTGCCGTGGGCTCCGCTTACGGAATCGTCTACAACCTCGACCACATGCGCGATGCGAAGGTGCCTAAGGAAACGATGAACCGGATGAAGAGAAGATAGCTATTGGATCATTGCATCAATTGACGTTGCTTCATTTCTTCAATTGATGCAATGCAGAAACGTCCAATGATGCAATGATCCAATGCGTCTTTTCACTTTTCAGGAGCGCGTCAATGTTTCCGAGTGTTTACGGGACTTGACCGCGCGCCCGGTGCGCCGAATTTCGATCAATGTCAGTGCGGCGGCGGGTATGTAGCTGAACACCCAGAGCGGCGCGAACCAGGCGGCGGCGCGCAGGCGGCGGGCAAAAAGAAAATAGCTGGTCCACATCAGCAAATAGTTGACGCCGGAAAAGGCCAGGATGCTGGCTCCCGCAAAGTTATCGATGCCGTGGACGAGGCCGAAAATCAGGCCGGCGACACTCAGGGCGGCCATCACGGCTCCTCCGATCACAAAACTGACCGAACTTGCCCCGTAACGGCGTTCAGGATCCATATTCGACGACCACGAACAGACGCTCGCATCGCGCCACATCCATCGGGAGCCGTCGCTGGCAAAGGTCCGCAGCCCTTCGATCTGATATCCCCAGAGATTCCACGCCGCGTCGTTCAGGATCCCCGGCATGCGGTTGATCTTATTGATCACCTCGAACGCCTCGCGATTCAGAAGCAGAAATGACGATTCGAACTCCAGCCCTTTGCGCTTTTCCCGGCGGCGGTTCGCGATGCGGACCATCTGAAGGATGTGTTCCATGGACGGCGCAATAATCTTCTGCAAAAAGGAGCGGCAGCGCACGCCGGGCCGCAGCACAAGAGCCGATATCTCATTGGAGCCGGCAAATTCGATGGCGGTTTCAACCGCGAACCGGTCCAGAATGACCTCGGAATCGAGGACCACGAACCAGCGGCCACGGGCGACCGGCTGCGCATGTTCGAGCGCGCGAATGCGATCATTGGCGGTATCGATCGGAAACAGCGTCGGGACCGTACGCACCGGGATATGGGAACGGGCGCCGCGAATCTGCTTCGCCATCTCGGCGAAGCGCCGGTCCTCCTCCCAGTAGATCAGGACAAGTTCAATGAAGGGGTAAGATTGCCCGAAAATCGAGCGGATGGCCCGTTCGATCTCGGCGGTCTTATCCGCGATCCCATGCATCGGCACAAAAACCGAAATCACGCCGTATGCCCCCGAAGCGCGCCGCGCCATGAAGCGGTTACGCCCGGAGATTCCCAGCCAGGTCTCGAGAAAAACCAGAAGCGTGGCGAGAGCGGCGAGCCAGCACACGAATAGCAGGGCATACTGGAGCAAAGACCAAGACCCCATACCTTTCTTCTAATTTATCTGTAGTAATTTTTCAATCGCTGATACAGCTCGCCCGTCGCTTTACAATCGGCGAGACAATAATGTGCGATTTCCTGGAGGCGTCCCTGCTTGAAATAATCCCCGACTTTGCTGCCGTTGATGCCGTTTTTGGGTGAATCGACACCGAAAATCTCGCAGAAGAATTCCAGCGTGCCCTTGCGGTAGCGCTCGAAGTTGGTGAGGACTTCGCGGACGTCGAAATGACGCTCGGTGCTGAAGCGGCGGGTATCGAGAAGGATATCGCGGGGGATCGGTACGCCCATGATGGCGCTCCGGATATTGATGTAGGGAAAATCGAACGACTTCCCGTTGAAGGTCACGAACCGCTGCGGCCGGATCTGGCCCATGTCGGACCAGAAGTTGGCCAGCAGTTCGCGCTCGTCGGGCTGGCAATAGGCGCGCGACCGCTCGAGCTCGAGCCAGTGCACGCCGATACAGATGATTCTGCCGGTGCAGGGGTCCAGGCCGAGCGACGAGAGCACCTTCTGCCGGTCCTCGTCGGTAGGCACGTCCAGAAGTATTTCTCGCGCGCGAGTGGACATACCGTCCGGGTCCTGCCCGACCGTTTCGATATCGATGACTAGTGTCGACGGCTGTCCCATTCCCACAGCTTACGCAACCCCCGGACAAGTCAGGGGCGCCCGGGAAGGAACACTAGAACTATTGGAAATTGCATCATTGGAGGTTTCTTCAGTTCTAAATTTGAAATGAAGAAATCTCTAATGATGCAATTTCCAATAGTCTCCTTTTGGAGTTCGAATTGCAGAGGGAGTACAATAGGCGCAGCCTTCCCCAAGGAGTTGACTATGAACACCATCGTGTTTGCGTTGATGATGCAGGTGGCCAGCACGTCCTTCATCGTTTCAACCAAGGCCGGCGTGGTGAATTATGTGCAGGGCGCGGCGACAGTCAAAATGGCGACCGTTGCAAAGCCAGGCGTGCCGATCGGAACCGGCCCCAACGGCCGGCTGGAAATTCTATTGAATCCCGGCTCGTACCTGCGGATGGGTGCCAACTCGCAGGTCATTCTGGACAAAGTGCAGTTCGACGACATGGCGATTCACGTCGTGCAAGGGTCCGCTCTGGTTGAAGCCTCCGGCTTCAGTAAAGACCTCCCGCTGACGGTCACCACCGGTAACCTGCACATGCAGATCATCAAGGACGGCATCTATCTCTTCAGTGACGGACGAGTCACTGTCGTGGAAGGAAAGATCCGCGATGCCGGCAACAGCCTCGTCTACGGCAAAGGCTTCCAGCTTTCGGATGATCAAGGGTACCGCGCCCGGAAAGTGCAGACCTTCACGACGGCTCTGGAGCTTTGGAGCCAGCAGCGTGACTCGCAGATTGCGTCGGCCAACGCGAACATCGCGAGGAGCCTGAATTCGACGGCCGGAGTACCTTACGGTTCATTCCAGGACGTCTGGCTGTGGTCTCAGTTGCTCGGGTCCTTTATTTACATGCCGGGTGGGCGATACCGTTCGCCTTACGGATACACCTACACGCAGATCGTACCCGTCTACAACGGCGGAGGCGGATATGGCGGTGGCGGGCGCTCCAACAGCGGCACCATTGCTTCAAACAATAACGGCAATACGAACACTGGCGGCGGGGGCGGCGGTGCCTTTACCGCGGCGTCGGCTGCAGGCCGTGGCGGTGGTCCCGGGGGCTCCGCCGGTGGAATCAGCAGCGCCGGGTCCGGCGGTGGGGGCGGAAGGCCGTCCGGTCCTGCAAGATCGGTATCGAAGTAACCGATTTTCAAGACGAAAAAAGAGCACGGGGTTGAACCCCGTGCTCTTTTTTTGTCTGAAAGAAGCTAGAAAACGATTCTACCGACGACCGTAATCTGCCGCGGATTGCTTGTGAAGAATCCGTCTTCGAAATGACCGAACTCCGGATTATTGACCAGCAGGAAACTCCGGGTGGTGTTGTTCTGATTCGGATAGACATCGTTCAACAGGTCTCCGGTGAACTGCGGGTGGTTGAAGATATTGAAAATCTGCCCCGCAACTTCGAACCGCGTCTTCTCCGTGATACCGAAACGTTTCATCAACTGGAAGTCGACGTCATCTGTTCGGCGTAGCGGATAGGTGTTCCTTCCCGCGTTCGGGAAAGCCCCGAGTCCGGCCACTACATACCGCGCGTTGGAATGGTTCGCAACGTAAGCGACGATGCTGCGGTCGCCCGCTGCAACGGCCGCACCCGCAGCGTTGTATGGAGTGACATCGCTGCCGAGCAGAGCCTGGCCGCTGGTATTGACGACAGCCCGATCCCCAGCCGTGTCGTTGTTGAGATTGGAATCGACGCCGCTTTGAACGGTCGCGTACTCCGGCGACTGGAAGGTATATGAACCGGTGATGTTCCAGTTGCCGACGACATTCTTCAGCAACCAGCTGCCGTTCGAAAACGGCTTGAAGTCGTAGACAGGCGCAAACGTGAACCTGAGACGGCGATCCAGAGCCGAAGTCGACCAGTCGTTACGCATATTGCCGAAATCCTGGCCGCGGCGCGGCGTCAGTTCGGTACTGAACACTGTCGCGGTGGAATCGTCCAGTGCATGACTCCATGTGAAAGCGGCGGCGTAGGAGAAGTTGTTGGTGTACCGCTTGATCAGCTGAAGAGCCAAGCCGTTGTATTTGGAATTCCCGATGGGCTCGTAAGCCGTGATCGTGTTGGGGAATCCCGCTGCCGCATAGCTGTTGGAGCCATTCCCGCCGGTCATGGCGTTGAGCTGATCCTGCAGGCCACCCAGTGTCCGGGGCAGCGTTGCCAGAGTCGCAAGGCTCGGCATCGTGAAGTACGTCGGCAGGCCGTTCGTCGGAGTAATGTTCGAAATGCGATTGAGCTGATCCTGCACGAACAGGTGAACGCCCTTGGTGCCGAGGTAACGGGCTTCGATCGTGTAGTTGCTGCCGAAACTTCGCTGAATGCTGACGGTGTAATTGATCGAATACGGCCGGATCTGTTCGTTCGGCATGAACGATGCAACGGCCGCACGCGCCGCCACGGGATCGGTCGTGATCACGATCGCGTTGGAAGGCAGCAGGCCTCCATTCTTCAGGAAATTCGGCGTCTGCATGGTCAAGTCGACGTCATGCGTCTGCTGGAAGTACGCCGGCTTCGCGTTGATATTCAGGTTGTTGTACGTCAGATCGTAATTGAGGCTGAACCCGCCGCGCACGGCCCAATCGGTCCTGCCGCTGGGAGTCCAGGCAAATCCGATCTTCGGCGCCCAGTTCGTCTTCTGGGGCGTCGGTTCCGCAAACGTGATCAGTCCCGGCACATTCGCCGGAGCACTGAACTTCTGGTAACGCGTCAGAACCGGCACGGTCATGTATTCGTACCGCAGGCCGAGGTTCAACGTCAGGTTGGGCTTTACTCGAAAGTCGTCATTGACGTACATGCTATGGAAGAGATAACCCGCAGGCGTTCCTCCGGTGACTCCCACGCTGCGCTCACCCTCGCTATCCGGGCTCAGGTCATGCAGGTACAGATCGACCATCGTATAGTCATAGTCGCCGCGTTCACGCTGGATGAAAGAGTTGCTGGCGATCACGTCCAGGAACTGGTATCCGGCCTTGACCGTGTGCCTGGAAAACGTCTTGGTGAAATTCTCGTTCGCCTGAAGCTGCCCCTGAATGTATCCCTGTGGGGCGCTCGAGTCCGGACCGACCTGAAGATTCAGATCGTCGAACTGCAGGTTCGGGAACTGGTCGAGGCCGGGGAACGTGAAGTTCCCAACCGGGAAGTTATTGTTCTTCCTGCTGTAAGAAACCCGGAATTCGTTGAGCGCCGTCGCCGAGAAGGTGTGGAACTCTGAGATTGAAAAGAGGTGTCGATTGTCCGGAACCGGCGTATAGAAGACAGGCAACTGCGCGAATGTATCGATACTATTGTACCTGTTGTAGATATACCGGCCGCGGATCTTATCGGAATTGCTTGCGTCATAGTCGATGGAGGCCACGATATTTTGCTTATTGAAGAACGACGGACCCGAAACACTGATGGATCCCGTCGGAATCGCCACGCCACCGACCGTGATCGAAGGCGCGTTCGCAATGGGCGCGGGCGCCAGATACTTCGTCAGAATGCCGAGGTTCGTCGCGCTGATACCCGGCAACCCCGCGATCGTGGCAAAGCCTGCGGCCGTGGGGCCAACGATGGGCGAGCCCGGAACCGAAGCCTGGCCTTCCGGCGAATACTCGTAATCCCCGAAATAGAACAGCTTGTTCTTGATGATGGGACCGCCGACCGTTCCGCCCACGCGGTTGTAATCGAGACGGGGAATACGCACACCGGGTGCCGGGAATCCCTGTGCCGCCACTTTTCCGTCCAGGGCGTTCATGTTCCGGTTGTTGACGTACTCATACAAGGAACCGTGAATGTCGTTCGTGCCGCTCTGCGTGACGATGTTGAAAATGCCTCCGGAGGCGCCGCCGAACTCCGGGCTGAACTGGTTCTCGAGAATCGAGAACTGGGCGACGGCGTCGTTAGGCACGGTCACAGTCGGCCCCGTCACGTCATGACGGTTATTGTCCACGCCGTCGACAAAGAACGCGTTGTTCGTTTGCCTCTGGCCGCCGACCGACGGTCCTTCACCATAACCCATACCGCCGCTCTGCGTGACGCCGGGCGCCAGCAAACTCAAGTTCAATACGCCGGTGTCGTTGATGAAGTTGCCGGCCATCGGCTGATTGACCGCCTGATCCGCCTTGAAGGTGGTTTCCAATTGAGAGGTCGACGAGTCGATCAGCGGCGGCGCTTCACGCACGACGACATCTGCACTTACCGAAGACACCTGCATGGTGATGTTTTCGGTGGAGGTTCGATTCAATTCCACCTGCACATTCGCCAGTCTTTGCGGTGTCATCCCGCTCGCTGTAATGTTGACGTCATAGGTACCGACCGGGGCGTTGTTGATCCGGAACTCGCCGACGGAATTCGTCGTCGCCGTGTACACGATGCCGGTGGCCTTGTTCGTCGCCGCCACCATCGCGTTCGGAATCACGGCTTGAGTGGCATCCGTTACGGTGCCCAGGATGACGCCGTCGCTAGCCTGAGCGAACAGACCCGGCACCGCTCCGACGAGTCCGACTATCACCAACGCCACAAGCATCAATGATCTGGTTTTAGAAAACATTCACTGACCCTCCTTCTCGAGAGTTGAAAAGAGACATTACTAGTCATCGATCTATTGCAATTTTTTGAATAAAAGTCACCTGCGGCAGGCCAATTAGCGAACGTGTTCGACAGTTTCCAAAGTCTGCGCTTCAAGTGTTTCGCCCTGGTCGCGAGGGGGTGAGAGTTCAGGCGCTTGAACCGTTCTCGTTAAAATATTCAAGATAGAGCGTCTGGATGTCAACAATATCTTTATTTTAGGGGGTCAGACCCGACCCGTTAGGTAGGGATCGTGGTTTTCAAAATCACGATCCTGGTTTGACAAACCATGATCCTGTTTTCAAAATCACGATCCTGTCCTGCAAATCTTGAGCCTGGAAGGCCTTAAAGTGCTTAAATTTTGAGGGTTAGCCCGCCATCCACCGTCAAAACCTGGCCGGTGATGTAATTGTCCGGCTCCAGAAAGAGGAGGATGGCCCGGGCGACGTCCTGCGGACGACCGTAGCGGGGAATGGCCTTCTTCTCCACAAACGGATCGTATTTGCCGCTTTTGACGCTTTCCAAGGCCATTCCAGCGTTATTGACGCCGGGTGCGACCACATTGATGCGGATCTTCCACTGTTTCGCCAGGATGCGGGCTGTATGGGTCAAAGCGGCCTTCGGTGCCGCATAAACGGTGCTGCCGGGAAACGCCGCCACGGCCTGCATGGTGGAGATGAACACAATCGTCCCGTCCCGATCTCCGGCAGCCGCGGCAAAATCACGCGCCAGAAGCACCGGGCCGGCGAAGTTAACGCGCATGGATTCAATAAGATCGTGTTCGGTTGCCTGTTCGATCGGTATTCTGGCGGGATTCCCGAGGAGGGGTACCAGACCATAGAGTTCTCCGGCATCCTGCGCTGCATCCATAAGAGCCGCCCGGACGGCGCTGTCCAGAACGTCGCCCACGACAACCGGTATCCGGACACCATATTTTTCCGAAAGGCGGCCGGCGAGCGCCTCCGCGCGTTCCTGGTTGGTCCTGCACCCGATTACGGGGACAGCTCCGCGGGCGGCCAGTTCCTCTGCTAAAAAGGCTCCCAGTCCGCCAGAGCCGCCGGCGAGAATGATCGATTTACCTTTCAATGTTTCACCCCGGCTCCGTCAAAGTTATTTAGCCGCAGATGACGCGGATGGCGCATCTGCGTCATCCGCGTCATCTGCGGCTAAAACCTGTTTCGGCCCCTTACTCCATATAAATGCTGCCGATAAACCGGGGATCAACCGGTTTTCCCACGAGCGGCTCGAACTCTTCGCGAAGGTCTGCCCACCAGCGTTCCGCGAAGGGTCGAATCCCCGCCGGAACCTCGACTTCCGGCAGCTGGAATCCCTGCTTAAAGAAAGCTTCAACTTCGGCAGCCTGGAGCGGTTTGGGCTCAAGCTTCCCGCTGACACCAAACTGAATCGTGGCCGTGTTGAAGGTGCGGCGGAACGATTGTGCGGTTCCCGGAAACGCTGCCAGGAAAACCTGGACCATGTCCCGCAGTTGATGCAGGCGGGTTCGTGCGGTTTCGACGTCCGCGAGGGATTGGAAATTCCGGTAGCGCCCCTCCTCGATCACCAGAGGTTTGAACCGCCGTACCGCTTCCAGGAACTGCTGGTCTTCTTCATCGAGGGCCGCTGTTTGAAAACCGGGAAACTGGGCGAGACGATCGGCCTCATCGCGCAGGCGAGCAGCCTGGTCGAAGCCGATCTTGAAAATCGTCTGGATATAGCTCTTTCGCAGCACCTGTGGCGCGGATTCGGGACGGCCGCCGGTGAGGTATTCCAAACCGATGGTCAGAAAGTCCCGCATCTCTTCCAGCGCTGGCCGGATGCCTTCAAGTTCTCCGAGGTTCACCAGGTTGGCCGAGAGGATCCGGTTTCCCAGCGCCGTCAATTCCTGCGCAAAATGGTCCGATTCCTCCGGATCCGTGATCTGGCCGAATGCTTTCATCAGAAACACGCCGCCGAGCAGCGAGTCCGCGAACACAGCCGGCAGGTTGCCGGGATTTTCTTCGCCGGCAATGCTTTCGGTCGGCTTTTCGCGATCAGCTACGGCTTCAGGCTTGGATGCGGGCGGAATGGCGTAGATCGACATTGCATCGTAGTAATCGACAAACCCGTGCATCTCGAGACGGCGATTCTTGTTGTCGTACGCCACTTCCTCCAGCTCGACGCGGGTCGTATACCGCACCCTTGTGAGAATCTGCGTACCGAGCGCCGGGTTGTATTTGAACAGCGCATCCAGGATGAGCATCCCGATCGTGGCCGGCTCCCCCTCCTCGAGCGGCTCGACGCCGAAACGGTTATCCGGCGTGAAGATCATCTGGGTGCCCGTCGGCGGATCGTCACGATCGATTTCATACACATGGATCAGATCTTTCAGGAACAACGCGGTCACCGCCTCGTCGATTCCGGAGATCGCCTTCATGGTTTCCTCCACGCCCGACTGAATAAACGCGGTCACCCACTCCATGAACGGCTTTCGCACGAACGTGTCTTTCCGCCAGCAATCCAGATCGATGAAACCCCGCACCTGCCTGCCGGAAACCAGCGACAGCAGATCGAGGCTGTCGGCCAGCCCCAGGTGTTTTATGGTGAAGAATACTTCCTCGAAGGACGCGGTCCGCACCACGTGCGCGGCGTCCGGACGCGACAGGAATTCGTCGAGCTCTTCCCGGTTCTCGACCCGCAGTGAAGATCCGACCAGCGGACTCAGCATTTCGTTGGACATAGGAGAACAGTGTAGCGTGAACGGACACCCTGATAACAAACCTCGAATAAGCGATTCTCATTAAACACTTCCCATCGCCCCAATCTTCACCTTGTCCCTGATCGATAGGACTGACGGTGGAAGGGACAGAATAGTTATGGAGAAATTGGGGAAATGGGAAGTGTTTAATGGGAATCGCTTATTCGAGGTTTGTTAACAGGCAAAAGAAGTCTTCACTGGTGTCGCAGCGTTTAGAATGTCGGTGATGTTCCTGGAAGGACACATGGTCGAGTTCCTGGATGGAGACCAATTGCGCGTCGGATATGTGCGCAAACAGGAACGGGACCGGCTGCACGTCGTCGATCCGCGAGGCCGGAATATCAGTGTCGGAGGGGACCGCGTCGTCATTGCCCACCGGCCGGTTACGGAGGACGACTTCCCTTCCGCAGCGCGGCAGCTGGCCGACAAGGTCGCCGCGCATCAATCGCAAATCGATATCGAATTGCTCTGGCAGTCCGTCAATGAAGTGCACCGCGATCTCGAAACCACAGAACTGGCCGAATTGTTCTTCGCCGAAGCCACGCCGGAGGCCGCGTCCGCGGTGTTTCGCGCCCTGTCCGAAGATAACCTGTTCTTCAAACGGAGGGGCGCGCAGTTTCAGGCCAGGACAGACGAGCAGGTCGGCGCTGAACGCACCCGCCGGCAGCGTGAGCAGGAACGCAAAGATTTTCGCGAGCACGCAACGAAGCGGATTGCTCAATTGCTGAAGACGAAAAACGGCGTCATCCCGGCCGATGCGGAACCTCTCATCGATCGCATCCAGAACTGGCTGCGGCATCGAACCGGCGACGAAGTGGGTAATCTTCTCGCGGAAATTGTAGGCCCGGCAAAAGCGCGAGACGCGGCCTACGAGATCCTGCTGGCTGCCGGGAGAGTTCACGCCGCAACCGATCGGTTCCTGGTGATGGCGGGAATCGAAACCGAATTCTCTGAGCCGTTCCAGGAGGCCGCCGCCGCCTTCGCTCCGTACGTTCCCAGCCCGGCGCGTACGGATTTCCAGAACCTGGCGGCGTTTACCATCGACGACGAGGACACGCGCGAAGTCGATGACGCGCTCACCGTCGTGCACGACGGGAACGAAATTATTGTCGGGATCCATATTGCAGACGTCTCGGCGTTCATCTCCAGGGGCGATCTGCTCGACGCGGAAGCGGCTAAGCGTTCAGCGACGATCTATCTGCCGACCGGCAGCGTCCGGATGTTTCCGGAACGGCTGTCGACCGACCTGATGAGCCTGAACGCCGGACGGCCCTGTCCCGCCTACACTGTCGAGGTCCGCTTCGACGAGCAAGGCAACCGGCTGGGCTACCGCATCACGCTCTCGACGATTAACATCGCCAGACGTTGGTCGTACGATCAGGCGGATGAAGGCCTGAAAGCGGACGATGCGGCGCTTCAAACTCTGCATCGGATCGCAACCCAACTGCACGATGCACGGGCGGCGCGGGGCGCCATCACCTTCCGGCGGCCGGAACTCAAGATTCATGTCAGCGGAAATGAGATCCAAGTCCACGTGATCGATCCGAATTCCCCATCCCGGCTCATCGTCAGCGAAATGATGATCCTGGCCAACGGTCTTTCGGCGGATTTCGCGTCGGTCAATGCTCTCGGCGTGATCTACCGGACGCAGGAGCCGCGGGAGGCTGTCGCTGTGGAAGAGGCTCCCGCCGTGGAAGCGCTGGCCTTTGAACGATTGCGCAAGACTTTTAAACGATCGCGCCTTTCACTGACTCCGGGACTGCATTCCGGGTTGGGCCTGACGGCCTATACCCAGGCCTCGTCTCCGATCCGGAGATATGCGGATCTGGTGACGCAACGGCAATTCACCGCACTGCTTCGAGCAGAACCGATCCCGTACGGCCGGGAGGATTTGCTGCAAATCCTGGCGGGCGCCGAAGCCGCCGAGCAGGAGATTCGCGCAATCGAAGATCGTTCGACGAATTACTGGCTGCTGGAATACCTGTCGCGCTATAAGGCGAACGACCCTTTGCAGGCCGTTGTGCTCGACACCAAGGGAAATGTCGAACTGAAAGACTATTATCTGCGCGCGAAATTGACTGCCGCGGGCAAGGCCCTGCCTGGAGTGACGATTGATGTCGCAATCGAATCCGTCGATCCGGCGAGGGGCGACATCCGGTTGCGGCAATCGAACGTATGAATCCGTTGGAAAAGTTCGATTACCGGATCCCGTGCGACGACTTTCTGCTTTACGAACTCGGGCGGCTGATCGAAGAAGATAAAGTCTCATTGGACGAGCCGGAATTCGGGAGACTGATCGAGGCGGGGATCGCCGAACACGTCGAACGCCGGCTCGATATCCGGGCGGACATGGCATTGAATCTTCGCAAGGATCCCAGGCCCGGGTCCGGACGGCTGCTGCGCGCCATCGAAGACATCGAGACGCCGCTGAGGGACTTTCCGGAAATTATCCAGAGCTATGCGGCGTACCTGTTCGAAAGGCTTGAAACCTGCGCGGCCGCAGAGCCGGACGATCGCCTGACCACGGCTGCCGATGTGTTGTTCGAGTCGCCGGACGATCGCCAAACGGCGGCAGCGGCCCTGGATGCGCTCGGCGGCAGTCCTTGTGCCGTCAGCGCCCGCGTCCTGGCGCATGCGATCTCCGAGCCGATGCTCCCTGAGGATCTGGAGGGCAAAGCCTACCAGTATGTTCGCTCGATGTGGCCGCTGCCCCGCCACTACATTCTGTATTCTCTGAAGCCGCACACTCACGAAGACATTCCGTTCCGCTGGTTTCAATTGCTGATCGAGTGCGACGAACCGTCCGCTGTGGACCGCATTCTGGAAGAGATCGTCGTGCACGGAGACGATCCCATATTTCACGAGGACCTGCTGGCGTTGGCCGGTTTGTTCGCGCGGGGGAGTGATCCGGAAACTGAAGACAAAATCCTGCAGGTACTTAACAGCGAGGAGACGCCGAGGGCGGCTGCGGCGTTGCTGGAGAGGGTATTAAAGGACGAGAGGCCCGGGCGGGGCGCGGGGACGGAAAAATCTGGAACCTGGGCGGCGATGGATCGCCCGTTTGCGGCGAATAAGAAATATCTCGTAGCGGCGAAGCTGCTGGATTCGGGAAAAAACGAGGAGTGTATCCGGTCACTCGATACCCTGTTGAAGGAGGACCCTCAATACCCGCTCGCGCTCCTGCTGAAGAGACTGCTGGGTAGTGGTTTAATTTGAAAGGCTCGGCGACAATTCCCCTCCGTTTCCAAGGAGGGGTGGCCGCACGATCAACAAGAAGCTGCGAAGCCTCCTTAGCCGCGCGGACGGGGTGGTTATCAACGAACCGCGAAGCGTACCTTTTTTGTTTGAATTTGATAACCGCCCCGTCTGCGCCGCTAAGGAAAGGACCATTTTTGATGGCGCAGCCACCCCGCCTTGGAAAGGCGGGGAATGTTCGGTCTTCCTGAGCCGTCAGTCGAACTTGGCGGACATGATGAGAATCAGAGCCCTGTCCCCTAACGTGGCTTTTCCGACGACGACCTGCTGGCCTTGCGGAATCTCCACGGCGCTTGCGACGCGGGCATTCACGCCCATGCCACTAAGCTGGAATGACATGTTATCTAACCGCAACACCTGCCCTTTTCCATCCGGGTTCACGATCTGGAAGCTGGCAGAAAAACCATAAGAGGGCTTTGAGTTTTCGCTGAGCGCAATCGTTCCATCCAGCCGGGTCGGCATCGTGGAAAAAGTATTACCGCTCCTGGTGATCAACGTATCGAGAAGCTTGTAGCCCTTGTATGACAACACGCTTTTCAGCTGGTTGAGCACGGGGTTCAGGACCGAAGGAATCGCCGGCGCCGTTTCAGGCTGATCCGACGCGAGAACCACGTAAATCGTCAATTCCGCTTCTTTTCGTGGTTGCGGTGGTTGCGGGACATCCAGACGCTTGATGGCATCCTCGATCGCCGGCATGATTTCCTTGGGCGCTTTAACCGAAAGCACATGCAGCTCCGGGCTGGATTGCATCCTTGCACGAAACATGGACAAGGCGTTTCTCAGTTGCAGGAGATCCACATATCGGACAGAGAAGATCTTCGTCTCCCAGTCCCGCTGCTCTGCTTCTTGCCTGGCTTGATCCTCAGCCTGGATGCGCAAGCGCTCCACATCGGGATTATCTGACGTCTGTCTCTGGCCCTGCATTGCGGCGAAACCGCTCAACGGCAACAGACCGCCTATCAGCAAGATGGATAAGAATCTTTTTAATCCCTTCACAGCGCACCTCCATTCTGATCGACCAACCAATAAATCACGACGTTCGGATCCTCCGTCAGCAGCTTGACCATGATCTCTTTCGGCGGCTCAGCAGCCTTCGTCTCCGGCGGACGGTGGCTGCGCCGCAGATGCGGTTTCGGCGGTTGTTTATCGGCAACAACTTCGGCGTGCAGCGCCACTGACGGTTGCAAAACAGCAGGAGGAGACACCGCCACTGCCTGCACCTTCGCTACCGGTCGGTCGTACCTCGACAACGCTCCGGCCACCACCACAACCACAAACGCCACTCCCGCCAGCGCATAAACCCAGCGTCCCCACCCCGGCCTCCGGTTCTGCGCAGCCACCTGCCCGAGAACTCGCGTCCGTAGATGAGCCAGCGCCTGCGGGCTGACCGTTTCCTGGCGGATACTCTTGAACGTCGATTGCGTTTCACGCAGTTCGTCCACAAATTGCCGGCACACCGGGCATGAATGAAGATGAACATCCACCTGGTCCGCCTTTGCCGGAGGCAGATCTCCCTCGACATACAAGGCCAGTTCATTTTCCGAATGGCGGCAAGTCATATTCGTCTCCGTTTCAGAGCCTTCCTGATCTTCAGCCGGGCAGTGCTGATTTGAGAACGCACCGTCGTCTCACTCGAACCCAGAATCTCCGCCACTTCGGCCGTCGAAAATCCTTCGATATCGCGAAGGACGACGGCGGCGCGTTCCTTCCCGGGCAGATCCTGAAGAGCCGCGTGAAGAATCTGCTTTTGTTCCTCGGCACTCCATTCCTGGTGCGGGTCGCCGCGGGCACGCAGGCTTTCGGTATCCAGATCCGTCACGACCGGCCGCTTGCGTCCGATATCGCGGCAAACGTTGACGGTGAGCTTCACCAGCCAGGGCTCAAAAGGCCGCCGGGAATCGAACCGGTGCAAAAACCGGAACGCTCTCAGGAAGACTTCCTGCGAAGCGTCTTCCGCATCTTCCCCGCGCCCCAGCAGCCGCCACGCGAGCGTCAACACCCGGCGCTCGTATCGAATGACGATTTGCTCAAAAGCCGAAACATCGCCGGAGACCGCCCGCTCGAGGACCCGGGCAAATTCAATCCCGGAATCCCCTTCGGACCCGATGCCGGTCATCCACAACGGTGATGCGCGCAGTTCCATTCACGCTGCCTTTCTGATGATTAATACTGTCAGAGGCAGGAATCCGTTGAGAACTATTTAGTTCTATTTGCAATCTCGAATTTGAATTAGAACTAAAAATCGCTGCAGGATTTGAAATAGAAGCAGTTGGGGCACACGAGCTTGCATTTCTGCTCGTCGAGTTGTGCCCCGCAGTTCGGGCAGGTGCGTTCGATCTGCTCGACCTCGGACGTATTACATGTGCCGGTCGTCATGCGGCTTGTCGTCCTGGGTTTCTTTGCCGAAATATTCGGCGAGATGGCCGAGAATGGTGGCCGCGTCAGCGGGACGGCCCTCGAATGTGGTGATGCATCGCGAACGGCGCCAGCCATTGCCGCGCTTCACGCCCACAATGATGTATTCATCGAAGAATCCGCTTTCCTTCAAAAACCGGACCGCCGACTCCGGCGTAAATTCGTTGGAGCGGAATTCGCAAACACTGATCAGGTCCCGCAGCTTTTCGGTCTGTTCGGGCTCCGCCATTTCCAGGAAGGGATCCAGTCCGTGAACCTCGACGCGGGCCGGCGGCTCACCGTTCTGCGAAAGCGCTTCCAGTTGGGCTCTGACAAATTCACCGAGCGCACAATCTTCGAAACCTTCAATCACGGGTCCGGTCCGGAGAGTGCCGGTGTAGAAAACCCCTCGGCGCGGAATGACGCGTCCGGTTTCATCCACTTCACCGAGCAATGCCGCCTCTTCAACCGACGGCAAGCATAATGACAGTGGACGGATCGTCGCGCGGCGCGCTGCGGCTTCCTGCGCATTGAAAACGTTGTTTCGGATGCGGAATCTTAGCTCGACCATCTATTGCCTCCTGGACGTTTTCGAACACAACCAATTGTGTTGTTTATGCTCCAAGTCCCGGACAGATGTGGTCCAAACGTTGATATTATTGGAAATTCGAAATTGAAAACTGGAAATGGAGATCGAGAATCAATCCCATGACGACCTTTACCGATGCTGAGTTGAAGTTGATCCGGAAGCTTACTGCGCAACCGGCCCAGACGGTCCTGCAAATCAGGAAATCCTGCCCGACACATTCCGTATGCATGCCTTTGCCGGTTTTTCAGGTTTACAAAATCGACGACACCTCATTCGAAGCTCAGTGGAACGGTTATCACGAAGCAGGCCCCAGGCAGGTGTTTCCGTTTAACGAGGCCAGCTAAGACCGGTTAAGACCATTGGATCAATGCATCATTGGAAGTTGCTTCATATGAAGAAATGAAGCAACGTCAATTGATGCATTGATCCAATGGTCTTAACTGCCCCCGAGATACCCGGTCTTTGCGCGGATTCTCAGATCGCTCCGACCGGGAACCGCCACTCGCAAGCGATGGAAGCCTGGGCGCTTCTGGATGTAGTAGCCGAGGTAATACTGCTGGGAGAGTTCCTGGCGAATTTGATTCATGACGGGAGACACCGCCTCGCTTTTCGGCACATACAACGTGCGGCCGCCGCTGAGGTCCGACAGCGGCTCCAGGGTGTGCGAGTCCACCAGAATCGGAGAACCGATCGCGATGAAATACAGCAGCACGGCCGAATTCTGCACTTCCTGAACGACGCGGCCGTGGCCGGCGTTGCTGGCGTTGTCATCACCATCGGTGAAAACAATCAATGCCTTGCGCGGGCGATCCGACCTTTCCACTCGTTCCATCGAATACAGCAGGCCGTCGAAGAGAGACGAGGTGCCGAAAGCCTGCACCTTTGTGAGAGCGTCCTCAAGGTCGCGCTGGGGCTGTGAAGACGTGTGGACAAGCCGAACATTGGTTCCAAACGAAACGACGAAGTACTCATCGGTTTTAGGCAGAGCCCGCGTGAAATCGCGGATGCCGCGTTTCATAAACGGCATGATGTCGACCATACTGCCGCTGCTGTCCATCAACAGTCCGATGGATGAATCGACCTTATCCTGCTTTTCGAAGATCTGGATATCCTGCGGCTGGTCGTCCTCGTAAACCCGGAAATCGCTCTTGCTCAAGTTGGAAACAAAGTTCCCCTGCGGATCTTTGACGGTGGCGAAAAGGCTGACGAGGTTGACGTCGACCTTGAGCGTCTGAGAAGCGAACAGGAAGGAACACAAGAAGCATAAGAGGCACAAGACAATGAAAACCGGCCTGTACCCGTTGCCTCTGCCGTGTGCTATCGCAAGTTGCAGCATTGGAGGTTTCTGCATTTCAAATTTCAAATGAAGGAACTTCGAATGATGCAATATTGCATACGTTTTTTACCATCAGCTCCCGACCTGCAGTTCTCGATATAGACGGTAAATCGCAGGATTGGTGGCGAAAATTCTGTGCCCTTTTTCCACAACCCGGAGAGCGTCCTTTTTCCGTCCCGCGTTTGTATACAGGTTTGCAAGCTTCACATAGACGTCGGGATCGCGATCAAAAGCATACCGCACGACGAACTCATATTCCTTGATCGCATCCTCCGTGTCCTTGCCTTTTTCATAGACCCGAGCCAACCGGTAGTGCGCCCAGTAAACATACGGGTCGGCATGTAAGGCGGCCTGGAGCGCCTCCCCTCCCTGTTCGGTCTGATCCGCAGCCAGACGATAATCGCCCAGCATTGCCCAGAAATGGCCGGGCTGCTGAGGCTGGGTCGCCACGTACTTTTCCATCCAATCGCCCGCCTCACTCCAGGATTGATCTTTTGCCGCCAGTTCGGCAAGTTTCCTGAAAGGAAGCGGACGTGACGGATCGGCCTTGACGGAGTTTTCGTAATGACGTTTCGCGTCACTGGCATTTCCCATCGCGTCGTACAGCAGGCCCGCCAGCTCCTCCGCTTCCCCCCGCAGGGGACTGTCCGGCTTCAGCTGCATGTCGGCCTCTTTCAGAGAGTCCGCAGCGCGCACAAAGTTTCCGGAATCCATATTCAACTTGGCGATTGCCAGTTGAAGCGATGCAGGCTCCTTTTTGGGAGCCTGCGCCAGACGAGCCATCGCCTGGTTGGCCAGGTTCGTCCGCTTGAAGACCAGAAACGGTTCGATCATTCCGGAATAGGCGCTCTCCGGGTCGGCCACGGCTCCAGCCGGCAGCAGGCCATCCTTCGATTCGTACAGCAGATCGAGATTCAGATCGCGGGTGTCGGTAAAGAGTTGCCGGGGCGCGTGGAATTCCAGCAACGGATGGTCGTCGGTATTGCGGCGCGCATGAGACGCGAATTTCCGTACAGCATCGCTGGACATTACGTAGTATCCCAGGAGTCCTTCCGGCTGATCGGTGTGAAGGAAATCGCGGAAATCCCGAACCATGCTGGGATCGGAGCGAACGATGTCCGCCACACGCGACATATCGAGTTTCTGCGGCTGCCGGCTTGCGATGATGATCAAATCGGAATCTGTCACCCAGACCGAGACTTCAGGGAACTTCCGCTGAACCTCATACAACACCATCCGCAGATCCTCGGGATCGAGTTCGTAGAGCTGAATCCATTGCGCGAAAATTCCGTCCGGTTTGAGGACCTGCGAAGCGCGATCATAAAACTCCGCCGTAAAAAGGCTGGCAACGCCCGCGATCCAGGGATTCGACGGCTCCGAAATGATGATGTCGTACTGCTTGCGCGTCGTATTCATGTAATTGCGCGCGTCGTTGAAGATGAGGTGGACTTTCGGATTTTCGTAGCTCTTTCGATTGATCGTCGAAAACCAGGGAGCGGCGCCATAGACGGCAGGCTCGATTTCAATACAGTCGATGTCTTGAAGCTCCTTGATCGAAGTCACAGCGCCGACGGTCACGCCGGAACCGTAGCCGATCACCAGCGCATCCTTCGGATTCGGATGGTAGAAGCCCGGCAACCAGCCCACGGTCAATTGCGTGATCATGTCGTCGCGGTTGGACGCATCGACTTTGCCGTTCGTCCGCAGAGCGAGGTAGTTCTCTCCCTTGCGGACGGAGATCGTCGCATTGTTGCCTTCCTTGAAGTACACCACGTCCGTGTCCTGATAGTTCTCGTCCACGGTGAGCTCCGGCCGTGAACCGAGCGCCTTCGCATAAACCAGGATGCCGCGATCCAGGGAGGCCGGCTTCCAGAACATGCCGCCCCGCATTGAAACGGTGGCAACCAGCAGAAGGACGGCGGCAATGCCTTGCGCAAACTTCGCCGTTCGGGCTTCCGTGAGCAACAGAAGCGCGATCGCCGAATTGAAGAACAGGCCTACCAGGATCGTTCGTTCCGTGCCGATAAGGGGCATCAGGACAAATCCGCCGAGCAGCGACCCGATAATCGCGCCCACCGTGTTGATCGAATAGATATTGCCGATGCTGCGGCCGAGGATGGTGAATTTGCTCGAATACAACTGGCTTGCGATCGGAAAACTCGCCCCCATGCACAGCGTGGCCAGAATCATCAGGCCGGCGCAGAGAATGAACTGGATCGTGAGGATTGCCGGGAAAGAATAAAAAAACGCCCGGATCAGCGCCAGCAACGCGTACGGCGCGGCCAGGTAGCCCAGCAGAAAAACCACGCCGCCGATCGCCACTCCAACCTGCATCAATCCAAGCAGCCGGAGCGTAGCCACGGGCTTGCGCCGGCTGACGATCGAACTGCCCAGCGCGATACCGATCAGAAACGTCACCAGCATGATGGAGAAGGCGTAGGTCGAACTGCCGATGATCGCCGAGAGCGCGCGGGTCCACGACACCTCATACATCATCGAGACAAAACCGGAAACCGCCAGAGTCATCAGCACCAGGCGGTCCGCGGCCGGATTCGAACTGCGGATATCATCCGCTGCCATGGAAACAGGCGTCTCCTGTTCGGCAGGACCGGGCCTTCGAGCCGCCTCGTGAATGCGGCTCGACATCCATATCGCGAACACGCCGATGATGACGTTGATGCTCGCAATGATGATCGTGGTCCGGATATTTCCGATTCCTGGAATAAGCACAAGCGCCGCCAGCAAGGAACCTGCGGCCGCGCCAAACGTGTTGAGCGCATACAAGACGCCGACCTTGCCTTCCACCTCGTCAAGGCGTTCTGTAAAAAAGCGCGTCAGAACGGGCAGAGTGCCGCCCATCAGAAACGTCGGCGTGATCAGAACGATGAAGCTGGTTCCGAAGCGGACGATGCCGCCGCCCGCTGGAATCGAAGAAAGGGCCGGAGCCATCGCCCAGTAAAACGTATCCAGCGCCCGGAACACCAGGGGCACCAGGGCCGCGGAAATACCGATCCCGATCTCCAGCAGGCCATAGAGCCGCAACGGATTCTGCGTCCGGTCGGCCCGCCGGCCCAGTTTCCAGCTTCCCAGCGCCAGCCCGGCCATGAACGCGCCAAGCACCGTCGAGATCGCGTGGGACGTGTTCCCGAATACAAGACCGGTCAGGCGCACCCAGATGACTTCGTAAACCAGGCCGGTGGCGCCGGACAGGAAGAAGATGACATAGAAGATCGAGGTTGAATTCAAGCGTTTGGCAAACATACGGCGGGGATTGTAATGCAATGAATGGAAAATAATGGTTTGAAAATATTGGAGGTTGCAGCATTGGAGGTTGCTTCAATGCATCATTTTGGGAATCACGCGTGCCTGAGGACGGCTCATGAATGCGACCCCATCAAGAGGCATTGAGCTTCAAAGGCGGCTGGTCCAGTTTGCAGCGCAAATACTGACGCTCTGCCCGAAGCTACGCCGAACGCAGATAGGCCGGCATATATCCAGTCAGATGCTGCGATCCGCCAGCGCTACAGCAGCAAATTACGCTGAAGCGCGTGCCGCCGAAAGCAGGATGGACTTCATCCACAAGCTGAGGATTGTGTTGAAGGAACTGAATGAGACGGACGTCTGGCTTCAACTGATTAACGAAACGGCGCTGGTACCCGCGGAAATTACACAACCGATAGTCGCGGAAAACCAGGAACTTTGCCGGATTGTCGCCGCTTCAGTTCGAACGGCACGCCAACTTAATCAATAGTTTCCAAATTCAGATGCGGAAACCGCCAAATCGGCGATTTCTTCATTGATGCAATGAAACAACTTCCAATTTCCAATTTGAAATTTGAAGGAGAAAAAAAGAAAGGGCGGGAAACCTCCATCCTGGAGGTTGCTCCCGCCCTACAGCCTAAAGAGGGAGGCTTATTAGGAAAGTCGTTCCGCGGTCGCTGGTCTGGACGTCGATGGCACCGTGGTGCTCATCCATCACCTGTCTGGTGATGTAGAGACCGAGTCCCGTACCGCGTTCACCTTTGGTCGTGAAGAAGGGATTAAAAATCTTGTCGATATTCACCCGTGAAATTCCGGGTCCCGTATCGGAAATCGCAATTTGAAGCCGGCTGCCGTCGACGCGGGCTGTAATGGATACGCAGCGTCTATCCCGGTCCGCCATAACGTCGGCGGCGTTCTGAAGGATATTGACGACAGCCTGAACCATCTGCCAGCGATCCATCCGGATCATCGGTATTTCCGGTTCAAGCTGGACATCGACATCGACGAACTGGGAACGGGTGTACGGCTGGATGAACCGCAGAGCGTCCGAGATGATTTCGGCGATGTCGCACGGTTCGGTCCGTTTTGTCCGCTTTTTGCTGAAGTCGAGCATCCGCTTCGTCATCTCCTCGATGCGCCGCGAGGCCCGGTCGATCACTTCGAAGTTGATTCTCAAGGGGTGCCCGGCGGGCAGACTTTCTTCAACAAACTGGAGATGACCGCGAACGAGCGTGAGCGGATTCGTCACCTCATGAGCAAAACAGGCGGACAGTTCACCGATTGTGATCAAGCGTGAGAAGTGCAGGAGTTCATCTGTACTGAAATTGGTTCTGGTCTGGCCCGAACCGGCGTCGATCAGGAGTTCGGCGGCGGCGGGGCCGTATTCCAATAGCCTACCCAGATCGTCAGCAGTGAATGTCCCTGGCTGGCCGGAATAACCCACAAGCACGCCGATGATGTGGCTGCCCTGCAGGACCGGGGCAGCGATCATCCGGGAATCGTCAACCACGATCGGTCCCCAGTCCCGCAGCCGCGCCAGGAGGTCGGCGGCCAGGTTGACCGGGGTCTCCGGTTCCGCACCCGCAATCGCCTGAATGCGGATCGAATCCTTTTCCGGGATCGCGACCAGGGCATAATCACACTTCAGGAGGTTGCGAACATACAATGCGACTTCCTGATACGGCCCGGGGGAGGCAAGTCCAGATCCTTTGAACTCGACAACCTTGAAGTTCTCGTTCATGTCTGAATTCTCTTCCTTAATCTCGCGAGTATAGTTTCGACACCGGACTTCGTCAGTTCGAAGCCCGGGTGCCGGGCGATCTCGCCCGACTGAAAACCGTCGATGTAGTGAAGTTTGAAAATAAGTGCGTTCCTGCGGGCATTCTTGCGGTCCGGATCGCCTTCAACGATCCGCTCTACATCGATCCACGACAGGATGGAGCCAAGCTGGCTCGAGTCGAATTCCGGCGAATCCGTCGACGGCATGCCGCCGAGTTCGGCTGCGCGCGCAGTCTCAATGGGGACAACCTGGCCCCGCCGCTTGTCGCTTGCGGCCGCCCGTTGATAGTCCTGAACTACCGATGATGAAATCCGCGCCAGGAAAGCCATGACCGAAAACTCCGTCGTCCCTCGAAAGCCTCTGAGGATCCGGCCGTCGTGTTGGACGAGCCGCAAATAAACCTCCTGCGCCAGGTCCGGAACCACGTCGGCAGCGTCGTCTTGAATTCGCCTCAGACGCATGGCTCGCATCAAATAGAGGAAGATCAGACCTTGAAACCGCTCCTGGAACTTTGACCAGAGGACGCGGTCCGTCAACTTCTCTCCACACTCGCGCAGTAGATCAGGAGCGGAAGTTTCGCTGGCCTTCTGCCAGCGAAACCGCCGGATGTTGTCAGACATATTTCAGCGACTTAATCCTTGAAGCCGTCCTTGCGCTTCCATAGCCCAGTCCGATCGGGGATCCAGAGCCAGGTAGCGCTTCCATTGCGTTTCAGCCATCACGGGCTGGTTGGTACGCTCATAAAACAACGCCAGATTGAACACTGCGGCGGCAAATGCCGGATCCTGATCCAGTGCGCGGCGTAATTCTTTTCCAGATTGCTCCAACTTCATCGGATCGCCGCTTTCCAGATACGCAACCCCCAGATCATTGTGCACGGCCGCCGTGGCCCCTACCTCCCGGGCGGCAATCTCCAGATATGGGATTGCCTTTGGAAAGTCCTTCTGAAGAAGGTAGAAACGCCCCATCTGATGACTGTCGGCTCCACGACGAGTCATCTCACCGGCAAGAAGCCCGTAGGAAACGCCCGGATCCTCGGGACCGCGAGTCCGGGCCATCGGAACGTGCGGTTCATCGGCCAGACGCGACTCGAATGGCCGCTGATGAGTCAGTAACAGCTCGACGACTTCGCTTGCCGAGTTGGACTCTGCCTGGCGCTCCAGGACAAACCGGACGGAAAGCACTCCGACAATAAGGACCGCTGCAACTCCGATGAACCCCATGAACCGGGAAGGAAATATCCCCGCGCCGCGGGAAAGCCGCCCGCTGGATTTCTTCCGATCCCACTCAGCAGTAATGACTTGGAGCTTTTGAGTCTCTTCTGCGGCTACTTCTTCGTCCAACAGCCGCATGAAGAAACCCAACCTGTCCCGGCAGTCATCGCAGGAGATCAGATGGCCTTCACTTGCGGCCTTAAGTGCTGGATCTAGAACGCCTTCCAGGTATTCGGTTAAGGTCTCTTCAGCGATGCACTGGCCGTGTTCATTACCTCTCACCTATTTACCCTCCTACTAGAAGAAGACGTAATCCGCGTGCGCCAACACGCAAAAAATTTTTCAAATTTAAAAAAATTATTTGAATGTCGGGGCTAAGGAATTACGTCTTCTTAAGTAAATGGGGTTTTTCCGCCACTGGGCTGAAAACCGGAAGTCGCTGTTCAAACCTAAAAACAACTAAAGAAGGAGTCCCAGATGAAACGAATGAATCGACGTGAATTTATCGGTGTTGTCGCCGGCGCCGGCGCTATGTCCATGGCAATTCCAGCACTTGCATCCACCTCTGCAGTAGATACCGCTGGGGCAGATATAACTTCTCTATATGTTAAAGGCCTGGTCATGGTCGACCTCGGAAACCCGGAAGTGATCCGGCTCGGTTTTCCGAAGGCCCCCGGTCACAAAGCTACATTGTCTGTGGTACCGCAAGTTGGAGAAAAAAGGATTCTCGCTATTAAAGGAAAAGGCGCCATCGATGCTCCCGGCGTTGCGTCCGCCGACCCGAAGATCGTAGCGCCGGAATTGATCCGCATGAAGGAGTTCTACGGGAACGACGTCAAATCTCACATCGATCAATGCCCCGGATTGATTTCAATTCCGCGGAATGCCATTCGATCTATAACGACGTCGGAAGTGACGCCGGTCCGTTATACCTTCGTCCGCGCCGACAACGGCCAGGAAGTGACATCATTCCGACCGCGCCAGGTTGCGGATGCCCTGAGGATTGATTTATCATCGGCCGGCACGTTGAAACTGGACGAAGGCAAGGTCAATATTCCGCTCCAGACAACCCGTGAGCTGCGGGTGGAATATACCGCGGAAAGAATGGACTCTACGGACCCGTTCGCCGATCACTTCCACCACTATTTCCCGTACGTCGAGCGGCCAGCGGCGCTTGATTTCGACGTTGTCCCGAGGAAAGTCGGTGCGACCGGCGATCCGGCGCCGACGCCGCACGCCGGCCATCATTTCATGATGCTTGACGCCTGGATCATGTGCAGTCTGGTTGCAGTTCCCTAGTTGAACGGCCCGGGCGAAGGAGGAGACATTACGTCATTCGCGAAGCGAGGCAGGTCCGCGGGTTTCATCGCCGCTCTGATCGTGCTCTGTTTCGGTTCTCTTGGCGTTTTCTTCTTCGCCCGGGATGCCTACTCCGGCAATCAGATACACCAACTGATCGACGCGGCATACAGCGGCCAGCGGCCGGGCGGCGGACGTTTGTCCGGAACCCCCTACGCACCGCTTCTCCATCAAGCATCCGCGGCGCAGGAGCTTGGAAAAGCGCAGCTTCTTCTCCTCCAGCAGCCGCGCTTGAAAAACCATCAAACGCTTCAGGGTCTGCTCTATCTGGCCGCTGGAAACTGGCAGAAGTTCGTCGAGTCGACCAACCAAGCCGATCCTAAAACCTCCGGCAATGCCGGGGCGCTGAACAATCTCGGCGCCAGCTTCCTTGCACTGGCCGGAAACGATCCGGCGTTTCTTTTGAAAGCCCAGGACGCTTTTGAGAGCGCCCTGAAGTCCGACCCGAAAGCCGTTGAACCCCGCTTCAATCTCGTCGTCCTCTTTCGCAAGCTGCGATTCCACAATCTTGCAGAAAACGCCCTGCATGCGTATGCCGGGCGCGACGAAAAGTCGGACTGGTACCACGAGCTCGCGAATCCGGAACATATCGATGAAGGCGGTATTGTCGACCAGCTGAGAACGGCCGTGGAATCGAACAACCTGGTCGAAGCCGAACGGTTGTTCGACGACAATCCCGAACTCTGCCGCCGCGTCGCCATGCAATACGCCACTTCGGACGAGGAAGAATCATCGGCCTTACTGCATTTTATCGCTTCTCAAATGGAGCGCCGTTATGGCGACCGGACAATTTCAGCGATGCTTGCGCCGCTCTTTAGCGACTCAAAGGATCGCACTGTTGAAATAAGAAAGGATGTCAAAGCAGGCGCCGATGCATATTTAGCGGAAAATTATCCCGCGAGCCTCGAAGCTTATACTCATGCCAAACAACTGGCGCTTCAGACGGATTCGGTCTTCGACCGTCTCTGGATCGACTTGAACCTCGTGGACACTTTGATCCGGCTGGCCCGGTTTGACGAGGCAAAACAGTCGCTCGAACACCTGGTCACAATATCCAGGAAGGAACGTTTTATCTGGCTCGCCGCGCGCGGGCTGTCGATATACGGATCGACCGTCAGATTAACGCCGAGCTATGACAATATGATCAACCTCCTGACGGAAGCGAATCAGAGTTTCCTCGATCTCGACGCTCCGCATGATCGGATCCGCGTGCTGTATTATCTCGCCGCCTATCGATATGCCGCGGGAGACCAGGACGGAGCCTTGAGTCTTGCCCTTGAATGTTTATGCCTGACAAACGATGATGCTGCCTCCGCCTCAAAAATCGCCACTCTGGACTGGTTGATCGGCTCTATTCTTTACCGCCACGGCATGGCCGAAAAGGCCATTCTCTTTGCCAATGAATCCGTCGCCCGCAGCCATGAATCTGCCGGAATCGAATTTACGACGGCGTCGACGCTGTCCGATCTTTACGAATCGATGTCTCAACACGACCAGGCGGATCGATACCTCAAGGTGGCCGAAGACGCATTCAAGAAAGTTCCCGATGGATTTGACCGCGATAAAGGCGCCCTCTGGCTCGGCATCGTGAAAGCCAGAAGTGAAATCCACCGGAAGCAATTCAATCAGGCGGAGGCCGTGCTGCAGGAGAATCTTCGAATCTCGTCGCAGCTGCCGTTCAATGCCTCGACGCATCTGTCCCAATCTCTGATGCTGCTGGCGCAGGTTTACGCAGACACCGGCCGCACCAGCGAAGCATCGAAGAAATATGATGAGGCTATCCAGGTCGTCGAGGATGACGACCAGTACCTCAAGTCCGAAAGCCTGCGGGTCAAATTCGACGATTCGCGCCGCGAATTGTACGACTCGGCGATCGAATTTGCATTCGATCAAGGCAACCCGGACGCCGCATGGGTTTATCTTCAGAAATATCGCGCCAAGCTTTTCCTCGAATTTCTGGCTGAATTCAACCCCGATATCGAACAGACCCGGGCAAATCCCGACCCCTCCAGCACTCAGCACCGCATACCGAAGGACTCACAAATTCTCGAATATGCCTTGCTCAAGGACCGGCTGTTGATCTGGGTTATGACAGACTCGCTGTTCACTGTGCGCAGCGTTCCGGTCAAACGGGACGAGGTCGAGGCACAAGTCGAGG